>JAOTWT010000412.1 GCA_029862725.1 Acidobacteriota bacterium
GGTCGCAATGCTCCAGCCTTTCGGCACCAGGAATTTCACGCCGACAACCGCCGCTTTCGCCTCCGGCAATATGTCCCCCAGCTTCAAAAGGGCGCGTTCGCCGTCAGTCCAGGAATTTATCGCAGATGCATACCAGGAAACATGCGGAGCAGCAATCAGCGGCTCCGGCGGCGGCAATTCGAATTGATAATTGAATCCGTAAATCGGACCCGACGCGACATATTCCCCCGCGGAGAATTTCCTGAGTTGAAGTGGTCGACCGTCCCTGCCTGTGGCCGTTGGGTTTAATACTCGTTTCGCGAGGCCGTCGGCGTCGGCGTAAGAATCGACAAAAGAGAGGTTTCGCTGCCCCCCGGCACCTTCTCCGCTATATTTGCCCTCGACGACACACCGTTTGCCGTTTTCACCGATCGTTATTACGACATCAAGCCTTCCGGGTTCCGGACCGGCAACAGCGCCGATGTGCAGCAAAAGGGCCATTATGAGTGCAAAAATCGATTTTTTATTCTTTGACATCATGACGGGAACGGAACTAAGATAGGGGTTCAGTCGTAAACGTTGTTGACTCTTCTTTTCAGAGGATAGAAAAAAAATGAGTATTATCAAAATAGTTGTTTACGCGCTCGCATTTATTTTGGGTCTACTTTTCTGGGGCAGGTTTGTTTTGTAGCCTTTTTACTCCGTTGGCAAAGTATCGGGCTATTTGGATTAATTCCAATTTTGTTGTATAAGCGGTCTTTACTCAGACCGCTTATTTGTTTTTAAATCACTCTTTTTTACGGGTTTCTAACCGGTATTCGAATAATGACAGAACTTAAAAAAATAAGGCGCGCTTTGATCAGCGTCTCGGATAAAACCGGGATTGTCGAACTGGCCGCGACGCTGAAAGGCTTTGGAGTTGAAATAGTTTCGACCGGCGGAACGGCCGCCAAACTGCGCGCTGAACGCATCGATGTAATCGAAGTCGCCGATGTAACGGGCTTTCCCGAGATGATGGATGGGCGTGTCAAAACGCTCCATCCGAAGATTCACGGTGCTTTTTTGGCACTCCGCGACAACGATGAACATCAGCGGGCGATGTCGGAACACGGGATTGGGGCGATCGACCTCGTGGTCGTAAATCTTTACCCGTTCGAAGAGACTGCCGCCGATGAGGAAGCTTCGCTTGAAGAGGTTGTCGAACAGATCGATATCGGCGGGCCGGCGATGATCCGTTCGGCATCGAAGAACTGGCGCGACGTAGCGGTCGTTACCGATGCCGCCCTCTACCCGGATGTCATTAAAGAGCTCGAGGAGACCGGCGGTTCGATTTCGCTCAAGACGCGCCAGAGATTCGCGGCCCTGTCCTATACACGGACCTCGTATTACGATCTTGCGATCTCGTCTTACCTTGCCGAGAAACTCCCGGGCGACGATCTGGATTACCTGGAGCCGCTTAATCCATTCAAGAATCTCGCGTTTATCGAATTGGAAACAGAAGAAGCGGATGACGCCGAATCGATGCCGGCCGAGGTCGACATCCGGTTGGCAAAGGTCGCCGATCTGCGTTACGGCGAGAATCCACACCAGAACGCTGCACTTTACAGCGTCGACGGGGATTCAGGTATCGCCAACGCAGAGCAGCTTCACGGCAAGGAGATGTCCTTCAACAACTATGTCGACGCGGAAGCGGCCTGGCGGCTCGTCGCCGATTTTCAGGAGCGGGCTGTTGCGATCATAAAACACACCAACCCGTCGGGTGTCGGACTCGGCTCTTCGAATCTTGTGGCCCACCAGAGAGCGCTTGCGACCGATCCGGTCTCCGCGTTTGGCGGAATAGTCGCTTTGAACAGAACCGCCGATGCGGAAGTTGCCGCCTCGGTTAACAAGGTGTTTACGGAGGTCGTGATCGCACCGGATTATGAACCTGAGGCCCTCGATATCTTTCGAAAAAAGAAGAACCTTCGTATTCTCAGGCTGGCTACTGCGGGCGGCACTTCAAAAATGGAGCACCGTCAGATCGGCGGCGGCTTTCTCGTCCAGGACCAGGACAACTTCTCGATTTCGCGTGGCGATCTGACAGTTGCCGGCGAGGTCCAGCCGACAGATGAACAAATAGCCGCGATGCTCCTTGCATGGAAAGTGTGCAAGCACGTCAAATCGAACGCGATCGTGTTTGCCAATAAGAACCAGACGGTCGGGGTCGGAGCGGGCCAGATGAACCGCGTCGACTCGGTCCGCATAGCCGCGATGCGCGCTAAACGTACCGAGCTGGCGATCGAAGGCACGGTGCTCGCTTCCGACGCTTTCTTTCCATTCCGCGACAATGTCGATGAGGCCGCCGCTTTTGGTATCTCGGCGATCATCCAGCCCGGGGGTTCAAAACGCGACGACGAATCTATCGCCGCCGCCAATGAGCACGGAATGGCGATGGTCTTTACGGGCTACCGGCACTTCAAGCATTAGCTTTTGAAGAATACAAGAATCAGGAGTCAGGATTCAGGATTCAGGATTCAGCCTGATTGAATGCTGCCCGAATCCTGATTCCTGATTCCGGACTCCCGACTCCTTAATCCTCAATCCTGAATCCTCAATCCTGAATCCTCAATCCTGAATCCTGACTCCTGAATCCTGATACCTGATTCCGGACTCCTGACTCCTTAATCCTCAATCCTGAATCCTCAATCCTGAATCCTCAATCCTGAATCCTGCATCCCGACTCCCGACTCCCGACTCCTGAATCCCGACTCCTGAATCCTGACTCCTGAATCCTGAATCCCGACTCCTGAATCCTCTCCCTCACGGCTGATTCGGCGGCGGCGGAGCGAACGAGTTGTTAAAACCCAGGACTTCCGGGAAGTTTGCCGATGTCGGACGCACCTTTGTTGCGACCCAGTTGTCGAGCGTCGTTATCGCCGTGATCAGCTGTTCACCCGTGAAATTGCAGTGCCCGTTCGCATCTGTGTATGTTTGATAGACCATGTCTGATCTCCTAAACACGGGATTCGGACGCAAAATTCCGCCCGGTGTATTTCGGCCGGTAATAAACCCGTTCGGACGACCGGCACGCGCGATTGTCTGGGCATAACTATATTGCTGAGTAACAGTTACAAGCGGATCGATGATCGTATGAAGCGTCAAAACCGGAACCCGTATATTTCCCGTATAGTCGCGGTTTGCCTTCAGGTAATCCCTGGCCGGCTGGGGTGCCGAAAAAACACGCTGGTTGTTCATCGCCAGCAACCACGCGTCTATCTGCGCGCCGGGAACGCCGAGGCCTGTCAGATAGGCTCTTTCCTGCGCTGTCAGGTCATAGTCCCGGTCGAGGTTTTGCGTTACCGGTCCGCCCGCGCGCCGTTCGAGTTCGCTTCGCGCTTCCGTCGTGAAAAACATGTCCGTTACGACCCACGACGGATAAAAATCGGGCGGTGGAGGCGGGTTAATCCCGCGGCCGGGCGTGCCTGCGACGAGGCGCATGAATTCGAAAGCGGGAAAATTGGCTGGG
>JAOTWT010000413.1 GCA_029862725.1 Acidobacteriota bacterium
CGCGAAGTTGCATCTCGTCGCGCGTCGTGAGTACTTTCTCGGTGCCGCCAGCCCGGCTCACAAGATCACGGCCGCGTAGAAAAAGCCCTTCTTTTAGCTCTTTTCGTGTCGAAAACATGGTCACCGTGCTTCTGAGTCCTTTGGCCCATGACGCGGTAATCTCATCGTCGGCATTTAGCACGGCGAGATCCTCGTTCGTCTGGTTCAAAAACAAACGGTGCTTCGCGGCTGCGTAATCCGAGAACAGTTCGTAACGGTCCATATGGTTGGGCGTAACATTCAAACAGATCCCGATGCGCGGCCGAAAATCCCGGATCGTTTCGAGTTGAAAGCTCGAAAGCTCGGCGACGATCCATGAATCGGCGTCGATTTCTTCGACCATCGAAACGAGTGGGACTCCGATATTGCCTCCGACATGCGATGCGATGCCGGCGTCGGCAAGCAAACGGCCAACAAGGGTCGTCGTTGTCGTTTTTCCGTTCGAACCGGTAATCCCGATGAAGGGATTTTTGAGAAACCGGTAAGCCAACTCGACTTCGCCGATCACCTCACCGTCCTTTCGTTCCACATAGCGTGCCGGGATAATGCCCGAAGGGACGCCCGGGGAAATGACAACGAGCTCGATCTGATCGAGAAGCCACGAGGGCAACATTCCTTCGATCAGCCCAACACCGAAGTTTTCTTTCAAAGATCGTGCCGCTTCGCTCCATTCGGCGACCGGCTTTTTGTCATGAAGCGCCACTACCGCGCCTTTCCGGGCTAAAAGTGTAGCTGAGTTAATACCGGATTTTCCGGCACCGAGGACAAGTACTTTTTTTCCTTCTAGTTCCATTCGACCGTTCCGCATCTCCCGGGCGGAAATTGATCATCTGAGTTTCAATGTCGATAAACTCAGCAGCGCGAACAAGATCGCGACGATCACGAATCTGAACACGACCTTCGATTCTTTCCATCCGGAAAGCTCGAAATGATGATGAATCGGGGACATTTTGAAAACTCTCTTGCCGGTGAGCTTGAATGAAGTGACTTGGATCATCACCGAGAGTGCTTCAATAATAAATATTCCGCCGACAAACGGCAACATGAACTCCTGTTTTGTTAGTATCGCGACCGTCCCCAATGCCCCTCCGATTGCGAGCGAACCCACATCTCCCATAAACACTTCCGCCTTCGGAGCGTTATACCAAAGAAACCCAAGACTCGCTCCCATCATCGCGCCGCAGAATACTGTCAGCTCGGCGGCTTCTGGCTTATGCGTCAGGTCCAGATATGTTGACCATCGCTTGTCGCTCGCGACATAGGTCAGGCCGGTCAGCGCCGACATCGCGATGAATGTCACGCTGATCGCGAGACCATCGAGGCCATCCGTAAGATTCACCGCGTTGGACGATCCAAGGAGTATAAAGATAATAAATCCAAGATATAACCAGGGTCCGACCCAGCTTATGCTCGTAAACGGGTTTGGGTCCGCCGTATATTTCAATAACGGGATGCTGATGTTCCATGGATAACTCTCGAACGCCCAGAGACAGGCCCAGACGGCTATCGCCACCGCAATTTGCCCAAGGAGTTTTTGTTTGCCGGTGAGTCCGAGATTTCTTTTTTTGACGATCTTGATGTAATCGTCGGAAAAGCCTATCGAGGCAAATAGAATGGTTGCGCCGAGTGCGAGCCATAGATACAGGCTGTCCAGACGTGCCCAAAGTACGGTGGACAAGAAGACGGACCCGATGATCAAAATACCGCCCATCGTCGGCGTCCCTTTCTTTTCGTGATGGGACTCCGGGCCTTCCTCGCGAATCTCCTGACCGACCTCGAGCACCGTGAGTTGCTTAATCACCTTCCCGCCAAAAAGCAGCGAGATCAACAAGGCCGTGATAATCGACCATGCGGTACGAAAGGTCACGTATTGAAAGACGTTGAGACCTTTAAAGATGTACGATTCGCTGCCCGCCCCGTACTGCTTAAAGACCAATTCGTATAGAAAGTGATAAAGCATAATTTGCTTTCCGTTTAAACGGCGCCAGTTGTCTGCACCGCTTCAAAACGCTTCTTTAAAGCCTCGATCGTCCTTTCCGTCCTAACACCCCGCGACCCCTTTACGAGGATCAGGTCTCCGGTGCCGACCACATCCGCGAGATACTCCCCCGCCTTACCGGCGTCTTCAAAAAACCTTGTCGTCTTGATACCGCCTTCCGCAGCACCCTGGACCAGTTCCGCCGCATTCCCGCGGACCCCGATCAAGACATCGGCTCCGATCGCCGCGATCTCACCGCCGGTTCGGCGATGGATCTCCTTTTCCTCCGCGCCGAGCTCGAGCATCTCCCCGGCCACGATAATCTTCCTTTCGTTCTCACCGGCGCCCTCCTGCAAAAGCCTTACCATCCTCAGAAGAGCATCGGGATTTGAATTGTATGAGTCGTTGATAACAGTAAAACCCTCGGCAAAGCGAAGGATCTCGCCGCGCTGATGGGGAGGTTTTACTGATTCGAGCGATTCTGAGATTTCTGCCGCCGTCATGCCAAAGGAATAACCTACCGCTGAGGCGGCCAGGGCATTGAGAATATTATGATGGCCGGACAGCTGAAAAACAACATTGGCATCGCCGTCAGGGGTCTTGAGGACGAAATGCGTCTCACCGAACCTCTTCATAGTTATTTCCTCAGCCGAAATATCAGCGGCTTGTTCAACTCCAAATGTAAGAACGGGGCCGGCACAAAGATCTTTCATTTGCACGACCCGAGGGTCATCGGCGTTGAGTATTGCGGTGCCGCCCGGTTTCAACCCCTCGAGGAGTTCGGCTTTCGCTTTGGCGACGTTTTCGATCGAACCCAGATGTTCGATGTGGACCGGCAGTACATTCAGTTCGACTGCCACATCGGGGGGTGTGATCCGGCAAAGCCGGGCGATTTCGTTGAGCGGCGACGACATCCCCATTTCAAGTACGGCAATGTCGTAACTAGCGTCGGCGGCAAGCTTCAGAACCGTGCTCGGATGCCCGATTCCGTTGTTGAGGTTCTTTTCGTTTTTCAAAACGCGCTTCCCGACCGATTCAAGGAGATGCGCGGTCAGTTCCTTTGCGGTCGTCTTTCCCGCGCTGCCGGTGATCGCGACGACCGGTCCCGCCCAGTCGGCGGCCACACGGTTGGCGAGTTTTTGAAAGGCCCTGATTACATCTTCCGCATAGATCAGGCGGCCTGAGAATTTTTCAAGACCGTGTTCGGTCGCCCGATCGCGTCTGACGACGCATGCAGCCGCGCCATTTTGAAAAGCACTTTCGACAAATGCGGTGGCATCCAGAAAATCGCCGTTAAACCCGTTTTGTTTGAACTCGGGCTGAGAAAATGCAAAAAATAGGTCGGCCGGCCCGGCCTTTCGCGAATCAGTCTGAAACCCGCTGATCTCCGACCCAAACAGCGTAATATCGAAATCTCGCGAGGGAGTTGCCTCCATATATTCGATTGCTCTTTCAAGTTTCAA
>JAOTWT010000021.1 GCA_029862725.1 Acidobacteriota bacterium
ATAGACGAAGGACCTCGGTCCTTGAGATAACGCGTATAACCCGCAAAAAGCTCGTCTCCGCCGTCGCCCGACAAAACCACCGTGACATGATCACGCGCTAATTTGGAGACCATGTAGGTCGGCAGCGCTGAAGCGTCTGAAAAAGGCTCGTCGAAATGCCAGACGAGGTCATCTACGGTGTCGACGAGGTCCGGCGTCACAACAAATTCGTGATGATCCGTCTTAAAGTGCCGTGACGCGATGCGCGCATACTTGAGCTCGTCAAAAGAATCCTCGTTAAACCCGATCGAAAAGGTTTTGACGGGCTTATCCATGATCTCTGCCATCAAGCCGACGACTGCCGAGGAGTCTACCCCGCCGGATAAAAACGCCCCGAGTGGGACATCCGAGATGAGTCGTGCTTCAACTGCGTCTTTGACGTGGTCCAGAAGGCGTACCTGAAGTTCAGGCTCGGATGTATCGGGATATTCTTCGGGATATGCGAAGTCCCAGAAGCCCTCAGTCTTGATCTGACCGTCTTCAAAGGTGAGATGATGTCCCGGCAAAAGCTTTTTTACACCACGAATAATGCAGTGCTGCTCGGGCAGATAACCGAATGTTAGGTAGGCATTCAGCGCCTCGATGTCGATCGAGGCCTTGATCCGCCCATGCGTCAGCAAGCACTTGAGTTCCGAACCGAAGACAAAATCACCGTTATCGAGAAGAGAATAAAAGAGAGGTTTTTTGCCGACCCTGTCGCGTGCGACGAAAAGAGACTGCGCCTTCGTGTCCCAGATAGCGAACGCGAACATCCCTCGCAGCTTTTTTACACAATCGGCGCCGAATTCATCAAACGCGTGAATTATCGTTTCGGTGTCGGAATTGGTCCTGAAAGAGTATCCCAGGCCCTCAAGTTCGACCTTCAACTCGCGGTAGTTGTAGATCTCGCCGTTAAAAACTACGAGTTTGGATCGGTCTTGTGAGTAGATCGGCTGCTGTCCGGTCTTGAGGTCGATTATCGAAAGCCGGCGCATTCCGAGAGCCGCTCTTCCCTCCAAAGCGATTCCTTCTTCATCGGGGCCGCGGTGAGTAATGACGCGGCACATTTTTAGGAGCAGGGCTCTTCGTTCCGGGACCAGCCCGGAATTTTCCGAATCGATAAAACCGGCAATGCCGCACATATTAAGAAAACTATTCCGGGAAACCGTTCCCGCGATCGCCGGAGTGCTTCGGATCCGGCAAGTGTACCTTCGTAAGGCTCTCAGGAAATTCAGGCATTCGTGCCTGTTGCGCTTTCGTCCCTGATCGGCTCCCAACTCGCGTAGTTTTCTCCCATCAGGAATTTATAGAAACCGATCACGGACGCATAACAAGTGATCACAAAATATATAAAGACCGATAGGACACCGGTTTTCATACCTCTCCTTTCAAGAAACCAGCCAATCAAACCAACCGCATAAAACAGTGTCTGAACTACTAGCGCCAATTGAAAGAGCCTGCTCCCGGGGGACAAAAGGAGCGAGGACAGAAATAGCATCAGCAGGAACAAGGGAATCATATACCTCATCACTTTGTGCGAAAATAGCTGAATCGCGTAAAACCCGCTCTTAAATGGATTTAACATTCTTCTGTTTCTCCAGAGATCCGAGATCGTCTGGCTAATTACGCGGATCCGCATTCTTAGTTCATGGCCCGAACGACGGTTCGTCTCCTCAAAACAAACGGCTTCCGGCACGTAAACCGATCTCAGTCCTTTTTCAAAGAGTACCGTGCAGATCAGGAAATCCGAGCATGCTTCCGGATACATCGGTTGGTATGCTTCTCTCCTCACCGCGTAAAGACATCCCGAAGCACCTATAAGAGAGCATGCGTCGCTTTCGTTTCGCTTGAGGAAAGTCTCGTAGCTCCAGTAACTCCTCGCACCCCTCCCAACATCGGAATCCGACGGGTCGAGATAAACCAGTCTCCCCGCAGCACAGCCGACGGCGGGATCTGCAAACCACGGCACCAATTTGCGCAACACGTCCGGCTGGTACTCGGTCGTGGCGTCCGAAAAAAGTATTATTTCCCCGGTCGCGACCTCAACTGCTTTGTTCTGGGTAAAGGTCTTTCCTTTTCTTCCCTCCTGCCTGAAGAGCCTCACGTTCTCATGCCCGAATTCAGTGACGATCCTGTCGGTCGCATCGGTCGAGCCGTCGGAAGCCACAAGGACATCCAACTTTTCAATCGGATAATCAATCTGGAGAGTGTTCTCAAGCTTTCGTTTTAGCGATCCTTCCTCATTGAAAGCCGTAATCAGGACAGTAACCGTTGGTTCGAAATCGCCGGTCTGGCTTTTGTTTCGAAATAGACGCGCAATGAGAAATACTAAGAGCGGATATCCGGCGTAGGTGTACAAAAGCGCAAACAGCGCCGCGACGAAAACTGTCTTTAATGCAATCTCAAGAGCCATCGGTTCGATCGGCAACGAGAAGAACGGGAATTACCCGCGCAGTGTCATGAAAACCGGGGCAAAACAAATCTACTGTTTGGCCAAAACACCCTATGATCTTAGATTCCAGCAATGCTCAATGACGATTTTGGCCGCAATCCCCGGTCGATTGGCAGGCGGTCTCCCAAGCACCGACGCGCAAGAACGACTGAGAACCTAAACCCCGGCATAACCGATAGTTGCAATAATCTGATCTTCGGAAAAGACCTACGCGGTACGTCGATCTCGGCGGGGTAGCGGGACACCAGAAAGTTTATCAGTTATCCGGGGTACTGCAAATTCCTTTTCGATTCTTCAGGCTACGATTTCTTCTTCTTTTTCGATTGCGATAATTTCCTGAACGTGAAGTTTTAGAACTTTTTCAAACTGGCGCGCTTCGTTTACCCCGCCAAAGGAGAGTTCCTGCAGATTTGCTTCAATCCGTTTACGGTAATCGGAAACGAGTGAGTCAGACACGCCGAGTTTGTCGGCGACTTCGAGCTGCGTGCCGCCGTCGCTGGAAAGGTAACAATGCCAGAGTATGCTCAGCATCCGGTTATACTGCTTCGCTTTACCGCGGACCGAACTCTTGAGCGAACCGAGAAAATTCTCGACAAAGCCCGAAGCCTCGCGCTCGGCTTCTTTCCGCAAAGTGGCTTCCTCAGGATTCTCACGGAGGTCCGCCGGATCCAGGTCGTAAGTGAAATCTTCGTTTTTGTTTGAAGGAGCCGTGATCGGAACAAGATAGATGTCCATGATCGGAAGGCGTCCCATTACGAGTCCGCGCAGGCTCCGTACGTTGACCGGCGAATCCACAGCCTTGAACACCCGGACAATCAGTTTCTCGAGTTCCACATTACTGATAACAATCTGGGCATCGCCGGTGCAGCCCACCATCCGCGTGTCGCGGTTCTGGAAGGAAACACTCTTTACTCGCTGCTCCATTTCCTGCTGGCTTCTGGTGGTTTTCTCCTGTTTCCAGCTGGCAAGCCCGTAAACGCGGTCGGCCAGTCTGCGATGAACTTCTTCATTGCCGATATTGTCGAAACGTTTGAAAGTCTTGCTTGTTTGAATAAGAGTCGAAACGCGTCGCGCGAGTCTGTATGATTCGGGATGGCGTTTCCGAAGCTGGGCGGTAAGAAGGTTTGTAAGCTCAATCTGGCTGATTTCCGCCTCGATCTCGGCGTCGGACATTTCGGTGTCCAGATAGTGTTGAAATCTTTCTTTGCTAAGCAGAGCAACAAATAGCTCCTGCGTCATGTCAGTGTAGACGTTGTATTTTCCCTCTTCGACCAAAAATCCTGCGCGCTTTGAGGCACGTACGAGAGGATGCGAGGATACGATCCTGTGGAGCTCGGTCCAAATCTGATTAACATCGGAGCTTATGAGGCTTTTATTCCATTTCCCGACCTTAATTCTCTTGTTCCGGACGAATTTCTTCTTTTTCTTGACGGGCTTTTCAGACGAATGTGCCTGATCTTTTTTTGAACTCATATAAACCTTCCGCTTTGGTTTCCTGCTTGCCTAACAGGTGTTCAAAGTTCATCTTTACAGCCGGATGTCTCCTCCCGAGTGAAACATAGAGCCTTCAGGATTCTGCCAAAAATCCTGTCGAATGCTTTGATTTGGATTTGAATCTCTTGATACTTATGCTTGAGCTAAAGCATTTGATGGAGGGTAGTTGTTGGCTCATGAGTTAACCAATCAACTACACTTTAGATAGTAGCAGTTCAAGTAGAATTGTTCAACAGTTTTTTTCACTGTTAAACACTTTTGTTCGCCGCCATTTCAAGTTTACCAGAATCCCCTATATTATTGGGTGTAACGGCAAAAATCGAATGTTGGGAAATCTTGGATTCTTTTTGGAACACCGGCATGATTGCAGATTTACTTTGATAGTGACAAAAAACCTGTCTTCTTGTGTCTCATGCCCGAAGAACCTGAAGCCCTATGACTACTATGCGTAATAGAACAATGTTGAGTTTTCATAAGAATCGGGACTGCCCGACTTCTCAGGAGCTTCTCGCATCCAGAAACGGCTCGGGCCATAGAAACTCGCTCCGGAGAATCAATGAGCACATTTGCTCTTGTGATTTCTGCGGGGCTGAGGCTGAATTTTACTCTCACTTCCCGCATTCCACGGAAGACAACGTCTCCGTCACAGAGATTCCCGATCATTTATTTGAGCTTGCGGAAGCATTGCTCAGGAACAAGCACGAGGGCAACAGTTTCTTAGAGAAGCTGATCAGGGAAAACGAACAGCTGGCGCTTTGAAAAAGGAGTCAGGATTCGGGATTCGGGATTCAGGATTCAGAGCTTAGAGTTATGACTCTTTACCTTCCACAGATCTCGCCGATCGCCTCGGAGTATTTCTCGTCAATGACACTGCGTTTGATCTTAAGCGTTGGTGTCATCTCACCCTTATCGATCGAAAACTCGCGCGGCAGCAGGTACACCCGTTTGACCCGCTCGTAGTCATTTATTTCTTTGGTATATCTGATCGCATCCTGCTGGACTCTCTTGACGACGAATTTATTCTCGCAGAGTTCTTCTCTCGTGCCTTTGGCGTCGATCCCCTCTTCCTTTAATGTCTCTTTTAAGGCCTCCCAATCAGGTACGATCAACGCGCCGACCTGTTTTTTGCCGCTGCCGACCACAACCGGCTGACCGATAAGAGGTGATTGTTTCAAAAGGCTTTCGACCTGCTGCGGGGCGACGTACTTCCCATTCGAGAGTTTGAACAGGTCCTTGAGCCGGTCGGTAATGTAATAAAATCCGTCCGCGTCTCGATAACCGACGTCGCCGGTGTGATACCAGCCGTCTTCGTCCAGCGCTTTCCCGGTCTCGATCGGCTTGTTGAGATAGCCCCTCATGACATTTTCGCCGCGGATCAGGATCTCGCCGTCTTTATCAGAGATCTTCATTTCGATGCCGTCGAACGGCTTGCCGATCGAGGCAACCTTGTTGCTGTCGGGCCTGTTCGCGCAGGCCACACAAGCCTCGGTCATGCCATAACCCTGGAGAACCGGTATTCCGGCCGCCCAGAACGCGTAGGAAAGCTTTTTCGAAAGCGGAGCCCCTCCGGAAACAAAAAACCTGATGCTGCCACCGACACCTTCCCTCCATTTCGAGAACACAAGCCGGCTCGCGATCTTATGTTTCGCCACGAGCACAGCGGGTGCCCGTTCTCTCTTTTCCTTCTTATCCCAATATTGCTGACCGATTTCGAGGGCCCACAGAAAGAGCTTCGTTTTCGCACCGCCGGCGGCCCTACCCTTCTTAACGATCTTGTGGTAAACCTGTTCGAAAAGCCTGGGAACTGCTGTCATGATTGTCGGCTTGACCTCTTGCAGGTGTTGTGCGAGATGTTCAAAGGCCGAACAGTAGTTGATCGAAACCCCATTCGAGCAAAGCACATAAAAAACCGTGCGCTCAAAAATATGTGACAACGGCAGTACTGAAAGCGAGCGATCGTTGGCCTTTATCGGCAGCCCTGTAGAAATCGAGACGATGTTAGAGACGAAGTTTCCGTGCGTCAGCAGGACGCCTTTGGGCTCTCCCGTCGTTCCCGAGGTATAGATGATCGTCGCCAGATCGTCCTTTGTTATCTCGCTGATTTGCCTTTCAAAAATCCCCGGATCGATTTTATCGCCTTCAACCCCCAGTCGCTCGACCGCCGCCAGAGAGATCGCGCGTCCGTCTTCTTCCGGGACCGCATCTTCGTCAAAAAAGACAATTCTCTCCAGTCGTTCGACGCTCTGAGCAGCCTGTTCCGCATGTTTCCAAAGCTTCGAACCCGAGACAAAAAGCACTTTGGAACCCGAATCTTCGAGGATATATCTAATCTGCTCAACGGCCTGGGTCGTGTATATAGGAACGTTGACCGCCCTTAACGAAAGGATAGCGAGGTCCGTCAGCGACCATTCGGGACGGTTTTCCGAGATTATCGCAACCTTGTCGCCCGCCTTGACCCCGAGTTCTTTTAACCCGAGGGCGATCTTCCTGATCTTTTCGACGACGGTCTTGCCGGAAAGATGCTGCCACCCTTTTTTATCGCGGTAGTTAAGCGCATCGGGTTTGGCGTGCCGCCTAAACGATTCGATGCAGTACGAGGGAAGGTTTTGGGGAATCGCCTCAAAGCCAATTAAATTCTCAGCCGTCATAAAGTGTCCTAGAAACCAAAAGTATGTGCCGGAGCCGATAATTATAGCCTTTTGAACGTTTTATTGTCGATTCTCGGGTTTGGAATCCGAGTCCGCACTCCCGCACCCCCGCTTTGGCATCGAACTTGCCGTCTGCATTCCCGCATGCTTTCCGCACATTCCGAATCCCAACAGATCCCGATCCACTTTACAGGAACAATACCGCCACCGGACGCATAATAAGCGGTCTCGGCGGTCTCGGTTTGCTTCCGGGAATGTCGCATGTCGCGTTCCTGCTTCTCGCCTCCGGTGCCGTTGCGAACGCGTTTCTCGCCGCGCCGAAGAATCGTCATCGGGAAGAAGAGAAACTTAGCCCCGAGCTTGCCAAAGGAAATGAGGAAGAAAACCCGACACCTGAGAATTTCGAAGATCTGCACCAGGTCGACATGCTTGCAATGGAAGTCGGATACGGTCTCGTCGGGTTGGTCAGTGCGGATGATTCGTTCCTCAAGGGGTTAGGGAAATCAGACGCCAGGCGTCACACAGCCGCCGCTCGAGATTCCGGTGCCGAACGAAATTCGCGTTGACGACTTTACATTCGTAAAGTCTTTTTATCCATTTTTTTGGATATATAAATAAAATTTTGAAAACACTTTTATTCGTTAAGAATTTAAGTGATTCAATTTATTAACTTTAGGTTCCTACTTTTTACGGCACGCTGTTTGCCTAGGAAAATCCGTTTTCCAACAAGAAAGCGATTTTAGAAAATCAAATTGGATCGATTTGGAGGCTACTTTATGAGAAAGTGCTTTTTTGGCGTTTTGATGGTTCTTGTCGGCGTTATGTGTGTCTTTGGACAGACAACATCCGGGCGTCTTTCAGGAACCGTATCGAGTCCTGATGGCGTCCTGCCGGGTGCAAGCATCACGGTAACTGACAACAATACAGGCCGGGAAATTACCACTGTCAGTGACAACAGCGGTTATTTCTTTTTCCCGCAACTGGAATTTGGTACCTACACGGTCAAAATTTCGAATGAAGGTTTCAAAACCGCAGTCGCGAACGATGTAAAAATTGACGTCGGGCGGGACTATACCCTTGATCGCCAACTTGAAATCGGCGAAGTAACTGAAACTGTGGAGGTAACTGCAGGTGCCGAACTTATAACGACATCAACCGCGCAGGTTAGCAACACGGTTAGTCCGGCGCAGATCCTGTCGCTGCCTCTTATAACGCGCAACCCGCTCAGTCTGACGGGCCTTCAGGCGGGGGTTTCTTCAAATTCTGCGCAAAACACGACCATCAACGGCATGCGCACGACTTTTACAAACATAACGCGCGACGGCATAAACATTCAGGATACATTTATTCGTTCGAACGCAACCGACTTCGCTCCAGGGCGACCATCGGTTGACGATACCGGCGAATTTACAATTGCGACCGTAAACGCAGAAGCCGACCAAGGCTACGGCGGGGCGCAGATTCGACTCGTTACACCGCGCGGAACAAGTGATTTTCACGGTGCCCTTTACGCCTACAACCGGAACTCGAGATTTGCGGCAAACAGCTTTTTTAACAACCGCACTCCCAATCTCCCCGACGGTTCCCAAAGCCCTGTTGCGGCGAAACCTGCGAATCGAAACCGAAACCAATTCGGTGGAAAAGTACAGGGGCCGCTCCCACTGCCGCACGTCGGCTCGGGTGGGCCATTTTGGCATAAGGACAAAGGCTTCTTTTTCTTCGCTTACGAGAGGATTACCGATCCTGTCACCACTGCTAACAACCTAAACAGGACGATTCTGACACCCAGCGCACGAAATGGAGCATTTAATTGGGTAAGGACACTGACAGGCGGTGCCGTTAATACAACGGTAGGAACTTCAACCGTCACTTGTCCGGCGTGGACCGGCGCTCCGGCACCGGCCCCAACTTGTACGATTTCCAATATTTTGGGATATGCACGTGCTGTTGTAGCCAACGGCTCAACGATCCCGTCGACGATATCGCCGATTATCCAGTCCAGAGTTATTTCGCAGCTACCTACTGACGGAAACTTCGCCTTAGGCGATGGGATAAACACAACCGGTTTCAGAACCACCAGAGCTGCCGACCAGGAGAGGGACCAGTATTCGGCGAGAATAGATATGGACTTCACTCCAAAAAGTACGCTTCACGGTGTATTTAATTACAACAAAGAGACCAACCTTAGGCCGGATGCTGACACAACGTCGTTCGGTATGACGCCGGGCGTGACCCAGTCATCAGCAAACAAGCAGTTTACACTCGCTTACCGTCAGGTGTTTGGTTCGAACTTTGTAAATGAGACTCGCGGAGGCGTATTTACGAGTGCCGTGCCGTTTGACCGAACGGATCCGATCCCAGACTATTTTCTTTCACTCCCGTTGGTGACGTTTCCCGAGAATACTTTTATGAGCCAGGGACGCGACACACAGTCCTTTAATCTTCAGAACAACTCCGACTGGTCGGTTGGCAAACACACCTTTCGATTCGGCGGTCAAATTCAGAAGTTCAAAGTAGACGCGTACAATGATGCGGGCATCAATCCGACGATCACGGTTGGTACTGGATCCGGAACGCCGGCATTCACAACGGCTAACTTCTCGAGCATCGGCGGAATCAACGCGACTCAGCTTGGCACTGCGAACGGCCTTATGGCTTTGCTCGGCGGTTTGTTTACAACCGCGGCACAGTCTTTTAATGTGATCGACCTGGCGTCAGGTTATTCCGCAACAAGACCGGTCGAACCACTCCGATACGAAAACCATTCGCTGTATTTTTCCGATCGCTGGAAAGTTACGCCAGGTTTTACTCTTACACTTGGCCTTAGATACGAGATCTATCCAGCTATGTCAATAGAGAACGGTCTCGCATTGGAACCGGTTTATGTTGATGTAAATAATGTGATTCCGTCGCTTCTTGCAACAAACGGGTTCACAGACTTGATCGGCAAAAATTCCGGCAAGCCAAACACCTACTACAAAACGGATTGGAATAATTTCGCTCCGAATGTTGGTGCGGCATGGTCACCCCAATTCGAAAACGGAATTGGCAAGTTCCTGTTCGGCTCTCCGGGTAGATCGGTTTTTCGGGGAGGTTATAGCCACATTTACGGAAACGACTCGATCGTTACATCAATCCGTAATTCAGCAAACGGCAACCCGGGCCTCGCACGAACCACCTTTAGCCAAATCAACCTGAACGGTCGTTTGGACGCAGGGGTTCCGACGGTTACACCGGCAGCCTTTACAGCTCCGCCGAGGTCTTACTTGCTCAATAACCAGCAAAACACCTTCTTTGGAACGATATTCGGAATAGATCCAAATATTGAAATTCCGAGAATCGAACAATATAGCTTTGGATTTCAGCGTGAGTTCTTCGGCAATACCGCACTTGAGGTGAGATATGTGGGTACCCGGAGTGACAGTTTGGCACGCGGTGTCGACATCAATCAGATCGATATTTTCACAAATGGATTCTTCTCTGATTTTGAGCGCGCCAGGGCGAACTTTGCACTGACCGGTAACGCATTTTGCATTACTGCGGGCTGTGTGCCTTTGACGATGTTCCAGAACGGCGGAGCTCCAGGACCGGGCCGCGTAATTATCGGTTCGGGCGGCCTGTCGACAGCTACTTTTAACAATAACCTGACCAACGGGACACCGGCGGACCTTGCGTTGTTGATCTTTAACAACTCGGCCAACCGCAACAATCACCCGACCGTTGCAAATCCGAATGCAGTCCCTTATGTGAGTTTCCTTCCAAGCCCGGTGGGCGGTGCGATCGACCTTTTCCTGAACGATGCGTATTACAACTACAATTCGCTGCAGGTCGAGGTGCGACGCCGTTTCACGCAGGGATTGTATTTTCAGGCAAACTACACGTTCTCGAAGAATTTGACGAATGCGATTGGAACATCGCAGGCGTTGTTTGAACCGTATCTGGATAACAACAACAAGGATCTTGACAAACAACGCGCTGATTATGATACGACGCATGTCTTTAACTTCAACAGTATCTATCATTTGCCTTTCGGAAAAGGCAAATCGTTCCTGAACTATGGCGGGCTCGCAGACAAGGTCTTTGGCGGATGGGAACTTTCTGGTTTGGCGCAATGGACCTCCGGAGCACCGATTACCATTGTTGATACCCGGGGCACATTGAACCGGTCCGCTCGTTCGGCAAGGCAAACCGCAAATAGTTCGCTGTCCAATTCAGAGATCAGCGCGCTTGGCGGTGTTTATCACCAGAACGGAATCGTTTACTGGATCAACCCTTCGGTTATTGGACCTTCCGGACAGGCCTCCACCGGTTTCGGGTCTTCACCCTTTGCCGGTCAGGCTTTCTTCAATGTAAATCCGGGCCAGACAGGCAATATGGGCCGAACATTGATCGACGGTCCCGGTTACTTCAATATCAACTCGGCGCTTTTGAAGAACATTCGTTTCGGGGAAACGATGAAGCTTCAGCTTCGTGCCGAAGCGTTTAACCTTTTGAATAATGTGAATTTTGTCCAGAACACACAGCTTGCAAACATCAACAGCACTAGTTTTGGACAAATCACGAATGATACTGGCCCGCGCCAGATGCAGTTCGCGGTTAGATTTGAATTTTAATCCGGATCTAAACCTTCACTTTCGGCGTCGCCATATTGGCGGCGCCTTTTTTGTGTCGCCACGTTGGGCGGCATTTATTGCCTGCGAAGCGCGCGAAAAGACGAGAAATGTATTTCAAGGGGATAAAGGAGGTCAAACGGATCGTTTTGTTTGGCAACTTGGTCCTTGTGCTCCCGACCTACCTTTTCTCGCTACTGCCTTCCCGCCATCTCGCCTTTCCACCATCTCGCTATCCCGGCCCCCTGCCTTCCCGCTCACACTAATGCCAGTAATTCTTATCCAGCGACCTGTAATTGATCGCCTCGCTGACGTGCGGCGGTTCGATCCTGGAATTTCCCGACAGATCCGCGATCGTCCGAGAGACCTTCAGGATCCGGTCGTGGGCACGGGCGGAGAGTCCCTGTTTCGTCATCGCACGCTCGAGCAGCTTTTCGCAGTCTTTGTCGAGCAGACAGAATTTTTGAAGATGCCTCGGTTCCATCGCGGCGTTTGAATAGATACCCTCACCCGCAAAACGCTTCAGCTGGATCTGCCTCGCTGCAAGGACCCGCGCACGTATTCGGGCGGAAGCATCCCCTTCGGGCGTCCCCCGGTTTCTGAGTTCTTTGAATTCGACCGCCGGGACATCGACATGAATATCGATGCGGTCCATCAGAGGGCCGGAGATCCGGCCCACATATCTTTGGATCTCAAACGGATTGCAGCTGCATTCGCGCCGCGAACCGAAATAGCCGCAGGGACAGGGATTCATCGAGGCGACCAGCGTAAAACTCGCAGGAAATGTCAGGCTCAAAGCTGCCCGGGAGATCGTAACTTCCTTATCCTCAAGTGGTTGCCGCAATACCTCGAGTGCGTTTCGGTCAAACTCGGGAAGCTCGTCGAGAAACAGGACGCCGTGATGGGCAAGCGAAACAACACCGGGCCTTGGTATCGAACCCCCGCCGATGAGTCCCGCCTGCGAAACGGTATGGTGCGGATTCTTAAACGGACGGTGTTTGACGAGCCCGGTCCTGCCCGTCAAACCTGCGACGGAATGTATCTTTGTGATCTCAAGTGATTCCTCGAATTCGAGGGGCGGGAAAATCGTCGGGAGCCTTTTTGCGAGCATCGTCTTGCCGGAACCGGGCGGGCCGATCAGCAGCACGTTGTGCCCGCCCGCGCTCGCCACTTCGAGAGCACGCTTTGCCGTTTGCTGACCGCGGACCTCGTTAAAATCAAAAAGGCCGTCATCCAGAATGGACATCAATGCGTCCGGGTCGACTTTTAGCGGCGGCGTCTCTGTCGGGTGGCCACTCGATACCGCATGACAAATTTCGGCGGCCTGCCGAAGATTTTTGACCGGAAACACGTTTATCTCCCCGACTACCGCCGCTTCGGGAGCATTTTCCTCGGGAAGAAGAAGATTCTCGATGCCTTCGTCGCGTGCCCGCAATGCGATCGAAAGCGCGCCGCGGACAGGTCGGACACGGCCATCCAGCGAAAGTTCGCCGATGCTCAAGAAGTTTTCGAGCCTTCCCTCGGCTCCCAATTCCCCGTTCGCACCCAGTATTCCCAGCGCGATCGGAAGATCAAAGCTTGCACCTTCCTTCCTAACATCGGCGGGGGCAAGATTGATCGTCGTTTTGTGATAAGGGAAAAAATAGGAACTGTTAAAAATCGCCGCCGGAATTCTCTCGCGGGATTCGCGCACCGCCGTATCGGGTAGTCCCACGATGATCACGGGCGGGCTCTTATCGGCCTCGGCGTTATTTGGCTGAAGATTTACTTCTATATCGACAGTGAGAGCGTCGACGCCGAATACGGCGGCCGACTGTGTGAGGAATAACATAATTTTCAAATGTGAGAATGTGAGTTTTGAAAAGTTATATCAAATAAAGGAACAAGTGAAAAGAAAAAAGGCGGCAGATACGCAATTTGCACGCCTTTTGAATTAAGTCGGATCCGAATAGAAATCGGGGACGGGGGATAAATGCCCGCCAAATCAAATTAGCCGACAACCCCGTTAATCCCTTCAACTCTGAGTGATCATCGATCTGTGAAACTTCTTGACGACCTGGGCGTCCGGCATCAGCGAAACCTTCGCGTCTTCCTTACCCTGATAATCCAAAGTCGAGAGTACATAGCGAATCGACTCCTTCCGTGCGCGTTTCCGCTTGTCGCCTGCAACGATAACCCAGGGGCTAAAGTCCTTGTGGGTCCAGCTGAACATCATGTTCCTGTATTTAGCGGCATCCGACCACCTCTCCAGATAATGCTCGTCAAACGGGCCGGTTTTCCAGTCCCTGAGCGGATCGTTGTCGAGCATCTTGAACCGTTTAGCTTGTTTTTCCGACGATATCGAAAGCCAGATCTTGATGATTTTCATGCCGTTTTCGATCAGCATAAACTCAAATTCAGGTGCTTGATGAAGAAACTGCCCATATTCCTCTTCGGTACACAATCCGTGCACCGGTTCCAACACTCCGCGGTCGTACCAACTACGGTTAAAGAATACGATTTCGCCAGGTTTTGGAAGATGTTTCACATACCGCTGGAAATACCATTCGCTGGACTCGTCGGCCGAACGCCTTTCCAGCGAAACGATCCTCGAACGGCGCGGATTCATGTACTTTGTAAATTTCCGGATGGTATCGTGCTTACCGGAGAGTTCCATCCCTTCGAAAATGACGATTACGCGTTCTTTGTTTCGCCAAACGGACTGCTGAAGTTTGACGCATTCGGCCTGGAGTTTGCGAAGTGTATCTTCCTGATCTAGACGTTTTAGAAACTTCGTCGGTTTTAGCGATTGCCGTTTTATCTCATTAACAAGATCAAGCGGAGACTCAATCATCTCCAGTTGCTGTTTTGAAAGGGTCAGTACCGGTTCCGCCTCAGCCTCGCGGGGAAAGGAATCGTCATGCGAATCGCCTTGCCCGGTATCATGGTACTCATCTTTGCGGTTTTGCTCTTGTCCGTTCATTTGCTCGTTCGCCCTTTCAAAATTATTATTTTCCGCTTGTGCCTCGTGTTTGTCCTCAATCGGCGTTGGTTCGCCGGAATCAGCAGGTCGGACACTCTCATCACGTTCAGACGAAGGGTGCGCCAAACCTTCAGACATCTGGGAACGCAAAAACTCAGGCGCCTCTGCAGGTTCGATGAACTCACGACGCCCTTCGGCTTCGACAGAGAGGGCAAAATCTCTGCCTCCACCACTATCATTTACAGGATCTAAATGTCCCGGTAAACGGCCCGCGGCACCAGGCTCGGCATCGTCACAAGTCTGTTCTGGTTCCCGGATCGTAACCGATCCCGGTTCAGGGGTCTCCGATCCCTCCGCGGAAAACGAGATGTGTTTGTCATCTTCATTCTCGGTGAGATCTTTATCTTTGAGTTGGAGTTCCGTGGCGGGCGTTCTCTTATGAGATAAAATCGTTAACTTCTCAAAAATGGATGTAATTCTAGTACCTTTTTTCAGGATCCCGTCCCGCTCGTCGGCAAAAATCCTCTTTACGTCGCTTTCCTTTCTCATTTTATGTCGCCACTCCCACAGCGCGAAAACTGGCGCTATGTCGAACCCTTTATGCTCATGTGTAATGCAAAAAAGTCATAAACAGGTTCAAATTCCAGTAAAAACAGGCTTTCGTTGAGGGGAATCCGAAAACGCCGACAAACACACATCCAGTACGAATGTGGGGGGCGATGCGTTTGCATACGAAATTGAGGGTTTAGCGATATTATTCAAATTAAAGGGAAATTACAATCTTTTTTTGACCAAAATGTTGGTAGCACATTATATGTCCGGTCAGTGTAGCAAGTTAGATGTCCGCTTTCGGCGACGGAGAATAGACAATGGCGAAGAGGTGAATCGCCATGAGGTTTTATTCGGAAGTCGCGGT
>JAOTWT010000414.1 GCA_029862725.1 Acidobacteriota bacterium
ATCTCGAGTTCCTCGTAGGACTTACAATAGGCTATACGGACGTGATCTTCACCGCCGATGCCAAAACCGCTTCCCGGTACGACCGCGACCTCTTTTTCGGCCAGCAAACGATCGGCGAATTCGTCTCCGTTCATGCCCGTCGCGGCGACCGATGGAAAAGCATAGAACGCGCCCTTTGGTTCAAAGCACTCGAGTCCGATTTCGTTCAGGCCCGAAACCAGCAGTTTGCGGCGGCGGTCATATTCTGTCCGCATCTCATCGACATACGGTGCGCCGATATCGAGCGCCGCAACGGCGGCGTATTGTGAAATCGTCGGAGCCGACATGACGGCGTACTGATGGACCTTCATAAAGGCCTCCATCAACCCTGCATTTGCGCACATGTAACCGACCCGCCAACCCGGCATCGCATAATCTTTCGAAAACCCCCCAAGCAAAACCGTTCGATCGCACATTCCCGGTAGCGACGAGAAACAGATGTGCTCGACGCCATAAACCAGCTGATCATAAATCTCGTCGGAGATAACAAGGAGATCGTGCCTTTCCGCCAAACGCGCAATCTCAAGGGCATTCTCCATCGTGAGAACCGCACCGGTCGGATTGTTCGGAAAACCAATAAAAATGGCTTTGGTTCTCTCGGTGATCGCACTTTCTATTTGGGAGGCCAGCGGCTCAAAATCGTTTTCGGCAAGACAAGGAACCGGAACGGGCTTCCCGTGTGCAAACAGAACCTCGGGTTCGTACGAAACGAAACAGGGTTCCGGAATAATGATCTCGTCGCCAGGGTTGCAAATCGATGTAAAAACACACTTTACGGCTTCGCTGACCCCGACGGTGATGACGATTTCGCCTTCGGGTTGATAAGAGACTCCATAAAGCCTTTCGAGATGGGCCGATAGCTTTTCCCTGAGGTCAATCAGGCCGGAATTGGCCGTATAGCCTACGCGAACTCCATAAACAGCTTCAAACCCGGCTTTTGTGATCGGTGGAGGAGTTGGAAAATCCGGTTCGCCGATGCATAACGAGATCACGTCCGGCATCTTCTCCGCGATTCCGAAAAACCTGCGGATGCCGGATGTCGGTATACGCCCGATGCGGTCCGCCACAAATTTACCCGAATCAAAATCATTCGAAGTTTCAGCGTACCTGTAAGTATTTATGTTTTCTGAGTTTCGGGTAATAGGCCTTCTATTTTTGCGCGGTAAATTTCGTGATAGAATGCGCGAAAGAAGATTGTTGCACAAATCTTGATCAAATTGAACCGCCTACGGATAAAAATAAAATGAAGCATTGCCCAACCTGCCAAACAGAATACGACGAGGAAGTTATACTCTTCTGTACGAAAGACGGCACCCCTTTGGTAGACAAAGAACAGCCCGTATTTACCGACAAGATGCCCAGCGAGTCATCCGCGGAAGAGGATGACGATGAGGGCGCCCAGACGATTATCCGGCGGAAATCCCGCACAGCCCCGGGCACCGAATCGCTGACGCCTCATGAAGCTTCAGAGTCTGCGTCGAAACCGGACTCCCAGCGGATCGTGATCGACACCTCTCAAGAAAAAACGGATCAAAGGATCCGACCCAAGGCCGGGGTCCCAAGACACGTGGAACCTCCAAAACGCTCGAATACCGCAATAGTAGTTCTGTTGACGATTATCGCGACGGTGCTTATCCTGCTCGGCGTATTTGCAGTGTATTGGCTTTTGACAGGCAACGACGCCGGGGAAAACTCCAATATCAATATCAACGAGAACATGGACATCAATGGCAATCTCAACACCAATGACAATTTCAACCTTGAGGACCTGAATCTCAATTCAAATCTCGACGACAATTTCAACCTGAATTCGAATTCGAACTTCAATCTTTCGACCCCAACTCCAACAAAGACGCCGACACCGACTCCTACGCCAGACGAGTCACCGTCCCCGTCGCCGTCAGTTTCGCCTTCCGTGACACCGACTGCGGCTCCGACGGCTACACCGGGTCCAACTCGTATCGCAACGCCGACGCCGCCACCCAAGACTCCGAATACGAACTCGACGGTCAATATTGGGACCATTAACGGGCGGGCGGTCCGTCTGCCGACGCCGGCCTACCCTTCCGAGGCGAGAAATGCCCGCGCTGCCGGGAGAGTTGCGGTTGCGGTCACGATAGATACAGATGGCAATGTCATTGCGGCAAGAGCGGTAAACGGGCACCCGCTCTTGCGCGCTTCGGCGGAGGCTGCGGCACGCAAATCGAAATTTAGACCGGTCAGTGTAAACGGGAGGGCGGTCGCCGCGAACGGCACCATCCTCTATAACTTTGTTAACTGAGAATCGATTGACTGGTGATAATTAAAGATTGATGATTGAAAACTGCTGATCGATGCGGTCTTTTTTTTGCTTCAGAATACACAAATATACTCAATCATCAATCCTCTTCCCTTCCAAACTTTACTGCCAACCTGACGGCATTCCTGGGATTGATAACACCCCAGCCCTGGCGGTCAACCTCGTAATGCGGAAGACGTTCCGCTGTTGAGATCAGGATGCGCTTGACCTGCTGTGCGGTGAGATAAGGGTTCGCTTCGAGAATCTGGGCAACAACCGATGAGACGATCGGAGCGGAAAACGAGGTCCCGTCGACATACTTGTAATGCTGCGTTATTACGTTTTCCTGCCTCATGCGAAGCGCGATTATCTGCCTGATCGAATGCGGTGGCCGGTCAAGTGCGGCGTCAAGCGCAGCATAGACGCCAGCGTTGTCTTTTATCACCTTGTAGAGTTCATCGTCGGTGGTTCGGTCAAGTTCACGCAGGAGCTTTGCTTCGGCAGAGGTCGGAGTCCCCGGCAGGATCGGTGCCGGAACCCAGATCGACGGCGCTATCAACTCGGGTTTCTGTAAACCATCGAGCGTCGGTCCGTACGAAGACCGGTACATACCCCGTTTTGCACGGTTAATCGAATTGTTATCGTCGAGCCCGCCGACGGCGATACACGACGGGGCACTGGCCGGCGGGAAGACAGGGTGGTTTGGCAAATGACCGGCGTTTCCAACCGCACATACGACAACCAGTCCTTGCGAGACGCATGATTCGACAGTTTGCGACAACGAATCGTGCAGATAGCTGTTTTCAAAATCGCCGCCGGCCGAGATGTTGACGATCCTAATCCCGTATTTGGTGCGGTTTTCCAGGACCCATTCGAGTCCTTCGTCAATATTCTGCTCCGTGATCCGACCGGTCTTTGCGAGCTTCACCAAAACCACATTGGCATCGGGAGCGATACCCCTGTAAAACCCGTTCGAAAGCGAGCCGTTTCCCGCGGCGACGACCGAGGTCATCATCCCATGCCAACTCGCGACATCGATCTGAAAGAGTTGGTCGCTCTCTCCTTCCTTATGCAGCAGGCTTCGATAGGCGACGATACGATTTTTCGGATTGATCAGATCCGGATGTGGATAAAACCCCGA
>JAOTWT010000415.1 GCA_029862725.1 Acidobacteriota bacterium
ACTTTCAAACCCCATTCCGAGGTTTCGACAGAAACACCGCCCCCGGAAGCTGAGGCCCGTATCGAAACGGCTGAATCCATACTCTCTATTGGGTTTGTGACCGAAATAGTGCCGGTAAGATTTGTAATGTCGACGAGCGCACCACCACTCACGGCGAAGCTCCGGAGCTCTCCCTGAGGGCTGACACCAACATATAATACAAGCTGTATCGCCACTATCGCTAAAATTTTTAGGGTAAATAGCCTCATTTAGCCCTGCGAAACGCTGCCGCTTATTTTACCGGACTGGATCAATCTTTCCCGCACGCGCATCTCCCACTTGCTTTGAGGTCCCGCATCGTCATCGAGTTTGCCGAGAAGGTTTTGCAGTGATTCACCGCCGGCCTGACGCAATTTAAAGTAGATAAGTGCGGTGAGGACCGCTGTGAAGGACATGATAATCAATGCGATTGGTGTCCAGACGAGTTCGAAAATTCCCTCCTGCAATGCCTTTGTAAAGCTATCGGTCATGTTTCTCTTTTCAATCGTACCGTCCGGTTTCTTGATGATCTCCTGTTTGTTAAAAGTGCCGCCCGGACCGAGCGAAATATTTATATTGGACTTCTCTTCGGCTTTCTGAGCGACGACGCCTTCCCGCTTCATCCTTTTAACTTCATTTGAAAGCTCGTAGGTCTTGATAATCGCACCGATCGAAAAGCCGACAGCGATCGCGACCACCACCGGAATGATCAGGTTGAGAATGGAAACGGCCAGCATCGTTCCAACCGCTCGCCTATAGAGCTCGACCGAGCGCCTAAATGCCTGCCTGCCGTTCAAACCTTCCATCATCACAGCGGGAGCGATCATCATATATCTGGCACCGAGCCATATGCCAGGAAATAAGCACAGAAAAAAGGAAAGGAAGACCATGAGGCTGCTTATAGAGACTGTAACGGCAAGCGCCTTCCAGCGCATTTTGACCTCCCGCATTGCCGATCGCAGACTGATCGGACGCAATGGATATGCGAGGATTCTGCCGACGATCCATGTCGTCATACCAATCAGGCAAGCCACGGCGATGGTCTGGACGAAAAAGGTAAGGGTCCCCATCCCGATTGAATTCAACGCACTAAGCACCTCGTTCTCGTTGCCGCCCGAGGCAATATAAAAACTCAAACCGATCCGTGCGAAGGTCAAAAAAATGACCGGGATAAAACAGATCAAAGTAAGAAGCACAAACTTCGGCAGGTGTTCCCCATACATCATCATCGATCTTCGAAGGAGCACGCCCAGGCCTTCGGAATTAGAACGAAGTTTGCTGGCGAGGGCTTCGGCGGATTCAGGCCTTTTCTCAATCTCTTTTGAAAGCGACGACATGACGATCCCTTTCAGCTTCTTCGGGATTTTGCGCTCCAAGAGCGGGGGCGGAGGATCGTTTTTGTGGCCGTTCATCACCTCCACGTAGTCTCCATAAAACGGAAGTTTTCCCGAAAGCATCTGGTAAACGATTACCGAAAGGGAATAAATATCCGAGGCAGGTGTCAGTTTTTCGCCGCGGCATTGCTCGGGCGACATATAAAGCGGGGTCCCCAAAACGGCTCCGGCGCGGGTCAGATCAGCAGTCGCACTGTCCGCGCCCTCGTCCGTCGGCACGGCTCCCGTCTGAAGCCGGGTCCCTCTTTTGTCGACCTCTTCGAACGAGCCTGTCGAACTTTGAATTGCGACCGTGCCAGGTTCGGCCTGTACATCCGCTTCGTAGGATTCGGACTGGACAATCGTCCCCGCCTCCGACGGATCGTTCCCGGAAAGAGTCTCACCTTCCGAACCAAGGGCAAGCGTTTCGCTCTCGGCAACCATCGTTTTCGATAATCCGTCGATACGCGTTCCCGCATCCGCCTTGTCGGCAACCGTATCCTGATCCTCACCGAGCCTCGTCTTTGATCCATCGCGCACGAGCAACTCGGCCGAGATTCTACCGATCGCCGCAAATTGTGCCTCTTCCAGCTTAGCGATGCCAAAATCGAGAACCTTGACCGTATATCCGCCACGCTGGTTAGGTTCGAGCCAGATATTGTCAGGCTTTAAGTCGCGATGGATAATGCCCTGCCGATGCGCTTCGTCGACCGCAGAACAGACTTGTTCGAGAATGTCTATCGTAAATTCAAGCGGAAGCCGCCTTTCTTCTTCGAGGACCTCGCCGAGAGTGCAACCGTCCAGGTATTCCATCACGAGATAGGCGGTTTTTTCCCCGTCGGGCCCCACCGAGAATCCAAAATCAGTGACATCCACAACATTTGGATGACGGAGCCTTCCCGCTGCCTGAGCTTCGCGGCGAAACCTCTCGACAAACTCGGCTTTCTCCATAAACTGCGCAGCGATGACCTTTACGGCTACGGGGCGTCCCGTGCCGATATGGGTTGCAAGGAAAACGGTACCCATTCCTCCCTTGCCCAGTTGTTTTTCGATTCTGTATTTACCGTCGATGATCCGATCAGACGCCGTGCTGGAACTCATAATAGACTTAGCAAAACTTTAGCCGTTTTACTCAAAGTTATGCAAGTTATTTCGCGAATGAGGTCAGTTGGGGGGTGGGAAAATCGGATAATCTCAGCGAAACCAGTTTGGCGTGTCCAAACGGTCGGAGCGAAGGATCCGGATCGTGCCGCTATAAGACCGTATGACAACGCTGGTCCCGTTTGATTTGCCTACGTCGCCTGAAAGGTAAACGGCCGAGCGGTTAGCTTCTTTGGTGATGTTCTGCAACGGCAGACTCGAGCTGAACGATCCCCCGAATGCGGCATTGAGTTTAAACGAGGCACTCGACGGCAAAGCGAGGGTGATGAGGCCGTCGGTCGTAGAAAAAGAATATGTGCCGGATGGCTTCATGTTTCCGATATAATTGATCGAGCCGGATATCGATGAGGCCTCTACGTCCTTTTGCCCGATCGACTGCATGGTGATCGCCCCCGAATGTGTCTTCGCCTTAAACGAATCGCCAATCTCGTTTGCTTCCGTTTCGAATGCCACTATGTTGCCAGCTGTGGTTTTCATGTTCATGCTGCCGCTCGAATTACGAACTGACACGCCTCCGACATCGGTAAACGCCTGTATACCCCAGGCAATGTTGGACATCGAAATATCCCCGCTGCTGATGTCGACCTTTGCTTTTTTAATCGAATCTATAACGACCGAGGTCTGCCCGGATTCCCCGTTTATTGTCACAGAGGCGCCGTATGGAACATCGAGTTCGATCGAGTTGCCCGTAAGGCAACTGTCGATTTTTCGCCCCGTTTCCTGGCCCGCGCCGGCGACTATCTCGACCCAGGCGGGCTTTTTGTCTTTTGAATTTCGCTCTCGAATTTTAAAGCCTATGTCGTTCCGCCCCTTCACGAAGGCACGCACTTCGGAACGCTTCCAACCGTTTATCTTAACGGGCGCGTTCGTCACACAAAACGATACATAGACGTTCTTGTTAACC
>JAOTWT010000022.1 GCA_029862725.1 Acidobacteriota bacterium
ACCGCTGTCGCCGAGATCGAAGCTCTGACGGGAGGCGTGGGCGCGGACTGTGTCATCGTCGCCGTCGCTGCGGATACGCCGGGCCCGGTGCAGGAAGCGGCAAAGATGTGCCGTGAAAGAGGCAGAATCGTGGTCGTCGGCGCGTGCCCCTTGGAATTAAATCGCGACGTCATGTACGTCAAAGACCTTTCGCTTCATATGGCTCGTGCCTACGGACCGGGCAGCTACGATCCGGACTATGAGAAGCTGGGAATAGACTACCCCTACGCCTATGTCCGTTGGACCGAGAATCGAAACATGGAGGAGTGCCTGCGTCTCATTTCAACGGGAAAAATTAATGTAAAACCATTGGTCAGCCACGAGTTTGGACTGGAAGACGCTGCCGAGGGATATAAAACGATCATGGATCCGCGGTCAGACAGCCTGGCTGTATTGCTGCGCTACCCTTCCAACGATGTCGACGACGTTTTAAACTCCTACAAACCGGTCAGAAAGCTGGTGACTTCAGGTGCAAAGCCATTTGACAGAGAAAAGGTCAACATCGGCCTTATCGGTGCGGGAAACCTTGCCAAGTGGGCTCATCTGCCGGCTCTCAAGAAAATTGGCGAGGCGTCGATCCATGCGGTCTATTCTTCCAGCGGCGCGCGCGGGAAAAGTTATGCGCTTCGCTTCGGCGCCAATTATTCATGTTCAGATTATCGGGAGATGCTCGAGGATGAAGAAATCGACGCGATCCTGATCTCGTCGGCCTCGCATCATCACGCTAAAGAAACGATTGAAGCGCTAAACGCGGGAAAACACGTGTTTGTCGAAAAACCTATGGCTGTTTCAATAGAAGAATGCAGGGAAATCTACGCGGCCGCAAAGAACAGCGAAAAGCAGGTATGCGTCGGTTTCAACCGAAGGTTTGCGCCATATTATGTGGAGCTCAAAAATGCGCTCCGCGGGCGCACCAAACCGATGATCGTAACCACCAGGATGAACTCGGGTCTTGGCGGAAAACACTGGGGCGGGGACCCCAAATACGGCGGCGCGACCGTCGGCGAAGGCTCATTGCCTTCCCGTCGGCAAGGAAGAACCGCTGGGGATTAATAATATTGCGGCGAGTATACGCTTCGCCGACGGTTCGATCGGAAATTTTTTGTACAGCACCGTCGGCAGTGAAGCTTCCCAGGGAGAACGAGTGGAGATATACGCTAACGGGGTCGGAGCTTCGACCGAAGACTTCAAGAGTGTTTCGATCAAGAAATCCTCCGCCAAACGGAAATCGAGAAGATTTGCGGCGAAAGGATATGAAGCTCAAATGCAGGCGTTTGTCGACGACATAAAGGCTGGACGCGAAACGGCGGTTTCCGTCATCGACGGTGCGAGGGCCACGGTCGTCTCCCTTAAGATGATTGAATCCGCTACAAAAGGGGCACCGGTCGATATCGATTTGCCAGCTATCCTTGAAGACTGATCCCGTCGCCGCCCCGCGAGGCGTTCGTCTTTCGAATCGATGAAGAAACTTCGCGTCCTTCAACTTGGTCCCTATCCACCGCCGAGAGGCGGTGTGCAGACAAATGTGCTTTCAATTCAGGAAGAACTGATACGAAGGGGCCACTCATCGGAGATTCTGGCGATAACTAGGTCGGAAGACAGAGGGAGTGAGAAGAATGTTCATCATCCGGAGAATCCATTCGATTTCGTCAGAATGCTGAAAAAAATCGGGCACGATGTCTTGCACCTGCACATCGGCGGAAGCTTGCCGTTTCGCGTAAAACTGATGATGCTGGCTTGTGCGATATTTTCCAAAGGAAAAAAGATCATCACTTTTCATTCGGGCGGTTTTGCCTGGTCGGGCGAGGGCCAGAACGCAAAAAGCACTAGCCTGCTGGGCTTCATCTTCCGGCGTTTCGACCAATTAATCGCAGTAAATTCACTCATCCTCGAGATGTTTGAAAAATATGGCGTCGATGCTGAAAAGACGAGGTTAATCTACCCTTTTTCACTCAAACGAGCGGATCCGGGCACTAAATTACCCGCGACGCTCGAGCACTTCATCGACAAGCAACATAAGCTCCTGATCAGCGTCGGACTTCTCGAAACGGATTATGACCTCCCGCTGCAGATTGAGGCGATGGAGGAGGTTTTGAAAGCGCAACCAGCCACCGGGCTTATTATCGTGGGTTCCGGTTCGCTCCGGGATAGTCTCGAAGACCTAATTGAATCAAAGTCTTACGCTGAAAATATAATACTCGCAGGTGACACCGACCGCGACGTCGTTCTCCGTCTGATAGAACGTGCAGAAATCCTGCTTCGCACGACCGTTTTCGACGGAGACGCGATATCGATCCACGAGGCGCTATTCCTGGGTACCCCCGTCATCGCGACCGACAATGGAATGAGACCGGAAGGCGTCACGCTGATACCGGTCGGCGGGATGGAGGAACTCGTAATTGCGATTCTGGATCTCTTGTCTGACCGGCGCCCAGTGCCGGAACCGAAGACCGATGGGGCCGAAAACATAAACGCGGTGGTTGATCTTTACGAAATGTTGTGCGCCGTCTGAATTGCGAAAGGGTCCGTTTAAGAACAGCCAGATGATTCAAAATAGTCGCCCGCACCTAGTAAGAAGGGTATCGGTTGGATACCGGCGACGTCACCGTACAGGACTAATTGTCCTAAATAGCGATTTCGAGAGGTTTGGCCTGGGTTGGCTGAGTTTTCTCCATGAAATGCTTAGGAAGCTCCCATCGCCATTGGCGAAACCGATGGCGGAATCGCTTGGTCTGACGGCGGGAGGAACCGTGAACCGGCAAGCGCAGGACACATTGGCCCGAAAGCGCTGCCGGATCGCGACCCATAATGAGAAGCCGGAGCTTATTCGACGTTTAAACAATACGATGAAGCGTAGAGTACGGACCGAGAACCATTGAGCCATGGTAGTCTGTGAGGGTATTAATGAAAAAAAATACTCAAAACCAAATCAGTCGGGAGAATCAATCCGTTGGGTTTTATCAATACCGGTGAGGTTGAAGTCTTGAGGTGCCATCGTTACTTAGAGCGTGCGGATCAACTTAAGTTCTCTGGTCGTCAGTTCTTGCAACACCTTACGAATCTCACCGACCGAAATAGTTTTGTCTCGCCTGACCAGATTGCCGAATGCCAACGGGAAGGGCAGCCTCTGCCCCGCGATCCGGTCGTCGCGAATTTTGCGCAAAGCGTCGGCGGGTTAGAGAGAATCAGGGATAAGATCGGAATCTAGATGTGTGGAATTAACGGGATAGCATATTCGCCCGCCAGCGGACGCCGGATCGACGAATCGGTGCTTTGCGCGATGCGAGACGTCATTTCGCACCGCGGCCCGGATGCGAAAGGGGCGTATATCAATGAAAACATTGGACTTGGACACCGCCGGCTGTCGATAGTGGATGTCGAACACGGTGCCCAGCCAATGGCCTCAAGGGGCGGTCAAGTTCAGCTTGTCTATAACGGCGAGATATATAACCATGCTGAGTTGCGCCCCGATCTCGAATCGAAGGGCCACAGATATCGAACTACATCGGATACTGAAACAATCCTCTATCTCTATCAGGAATTCGGGTTTGAATGCGTTGAAAAACTTCGAGGGATGTTTGCCTTTGCGATCTGGGATGACGGCGGCAGGCAGCTCTTTTTAGCCCGCGACAGGGTCGGAATAAAACCGCTTTACTATGTGCTGGATGGTCAGGGGAGCCTTTTTTTTGCTTCAGAGATAAAGGCGCTCATTGCGGCAGGCGCGGTCCGGCCGGAAATCAATTTCGATGTCCTGCCCGACCAGATGGCAAACCACGGAACGTCGCACGAGCAAACGCTCTTCTGCAACGTGAAACGGCTCATGCCGGGGCATTTTCTGGTCTGGCGCGACGGGAATGTGAGGATAAAGAAATACTGGGATATTTCTTTCGAACCAAAGACCGAGCGAGCGAATGATGCGGCTTTTGTCGCGGAATGGCTTGCGGAGTTCAAACGGTCGGTGGAAATGCGGCTTATGGCGGATGTCCCGCTCGGAATGTTTCTGTCGGGCGGCATAGATTCTTCGGCAATTTGCGCGCTCATGTCCAGGATGGTGGACGAACCGATCAAGACCTTTTCGGTCGGGTTTAAAGACCGCGAAGCCAATGAATTCAAATACGCAAGGACGGTTTCAAAAGCCTTCGAGACGGAGCACCATGAGGTTTCCCTAACTCCGAGGGAGTTTATTCAGGAACTGCCCAAGTTGATATGGCATGAGGACAAACCGCTCGGATTTACGGCAAGCGTGCCGCTCTATTTCGTTTCGAAGCTCGCGGCAGATCATGTAAAGGTGGTCTTGACCGGAGAGGGAAGCGACGAATTGATGGCCGGATACGGGCGCTACAGAAAAGCCCTCCAATTGTTGGAGTACGGAGCGAAGTATGAGGAGCTCTTGCCCGCATCCCTGCGGAAGGTAGTGAAAACGGGTGTCGAGGCATTGCCCAGACAGTTTGGCGGAAAGTTGAACCGGACATTCCTATCGCGTACCGCGAATATCGAGGGACTCTTTTTTGATAACTTCTCGGTTTTTCCGAAGAGCCTTCAGGAGGAGATCCTGTCACACGATACAAAAGCGAAGATCGCCGACCGGGATCCCTACCGCGATTTGAAAATGTGGTTTGGGAACAGCGATGCCAAAGAACTTCTCGACAAGATCCTTTACACAGACTCGAAGACTTACCTGCAGGAACTATTGATGAAGCAGGATAAGATGTCGATGGCGGCTTCGATCGAATCGAGAGTGCCTTTTCTGGACCATAAACTGGTTGAGCTTACTTCACGAATGCCGGTTTCGATGAAACTTCGGGGTCGCACCACGAAATGGATTCTCCGTGAAGCAATGAAAGGACTTTTGCCCGCCGTTATTCTCGACCGGCCCAAAATGGGTTTTCCTGTTCCGATCGATAAATGGTTGAGGACCGACCACAGACATCTGGTCGATGAATTCGTGCTTGGAGAACGAACACTGAAACGGGGTATTTTTGAGAAAGAAGCCCTCCAAAAACTCTCCGAACGCCATATGAACGGGGAGAATAACGCGGACAAATTGTTCTTTCTAATCAATTTCGAGATATGGCAGAGACAAACGTTAGAGAACGAAACGGTTGAGCTTTCGTGAAACGGGGCAGTGACCATGGATTGAATATGTACTTTGAAAAACTGCTAAATGTTTGAAACACAGATAATTACCGCTTATCCAGAGGAAAAGCTGGAAAAGGAGTGGCTGGAGTTCCTTGGTCGCGCGAATTATCCAAGCCATTACACGTCACCCGGATTTTTCCTGATGCCTCACTGGGATGACCGGCGTCCGTTTGCGGTTATCGTCAGGGAAGAGAATAAAATCGCCGCGGTTGCCTGCGGGATTTTTCCCGGCCAGAAGATCGAAATCGGGCTGGCGGTTCGCCCACAAGTCGCGTTTGATCCGTCCTGCGAAGATGCGCAACTGGCAGCGAGCCTGTTTGAAGGAGTCACTTCTCAAGCAGGCAGCTCACCCGAATTGATCACACTCTATTCGATGGAACGGATTCCGGGCCTTGTCGAACTGGGCTTTGCCGAACGAAAATCCACCGCCGGCGACCGCGTTGTGGTGATCGACCTTTTAGCGGGTATCGATTCGGTGTTTAAAGGTCTGTCGTCATCGCGCCGCGCCAATATCCGGAAGGCAAAAAAGCGTCGTCTGGTCGATGTGTTCGAACTTCAGGAAAGGGAAGACCTCGAAGAACTCCATCCGGTACATAAGGAATGGTGCAGGAACAAGGGTATCGCCCCCGATTCTCCGGATCGATTTCGCAGGTCCTGGGAAAACAAAGAAAATGTAAAAATATTCGCGGCGCGTCATGAGGGAAAAATCGTAGCCGGGAGTACCTTCAGGTTCGTAAAGGGAGGAATCGTGGAATACTCGGGGAATGTTTCGACACCCGAATCGCGCAGTCTTCGGCCGAACGATCTCTTAATGTGGACCGCGCTGGAATGGGCCGCCGGATCGGGATTCAAAAAATTCTCGATGGGCGCCTCGCATCCCTTTCTCCAGAGGTTTGGCGGAACTATAGAATCCAGTTGGAGATACAGGATGGATAGGAGCATCTTTCGCCGCCACGATATTGCCGAGGGTTTAAGAGAGGCCGTTCGCAAGGCCTATATGTCAATGCCCGAGGGCGCGCGTTCTAAGTTAAAGAGCATGTTGGGAAGATAGATGCCGTTCGCAGAGCCAGACAATTCGAAAAGACAAGAAATTGGTGCCGGCGAAAACCTTCGCGGAGAGGACATATTGTGTTTTAGTCACGACTGGACCGGGGACCCCCTTTCGAAGACTCACCTGATGCGCGTGTTGTCGAAGGAAAACCGCGTTCTCTGGGTCAATGCAATCGCCAACCGCATGCCGACGGTCGCGAAGACAGATGTGAGACGCATTTTTTCAAAGCTAAAGCGATTCACCGAGCCTGTGAACGAGGTCGAACCAAATATCTTTGTGTTGAATCCGCTGGCGGTTCCCTCGTATGGGAACGCCGCCGTACGCGCTTTCAACCGTTGGATTCTGCTAGCCCAGGTCAAAATGGCCATGCGTAAGCTCGGTTTTTCGTTGCCCGTCAATATGGTGTTTAACCCCGCCGCAGGGCTCCTCGCCAGGCGTCTCGGCGAATCCAAGCTGATCTATTATTGCGTTGACGAATACACCGCTTTTACCGGAGCGGCGAGCGGGCTGCGCGAAATCGAAAACAGTTTGTTTCGGGAAGCGGACCTGGTGATCGTCTCGGCGAAAAAACTGCTCGAGGACAAGAAACGGTTTAATGAAAGGACCCATCTGATTCGTCACGGCACTGACTGGGTTCACTTCCGAAAGGCCCTTGCGCCCGAAATCGAAATACCCACCGAAATCAGAGATTTACCGCGACCGGTCATTGGCTTTCACGGGCTGCTCGCCGACTGGGTCGACTACGAGGCTATTTGCGAAATAGCCCGTCATTTTAGCGGAGGTTCCGTCGTGCTGGTCGGAAAAGTAGCGGTGGACGCCGAACGGAAGATAAAGATCCTTGATGATTGCCCGAACGTCCATCTAATCGGGAGGCGCCCGTACGAGGAATTGCCCGGCTTTTGTAAGGGATTCGATGTCGGTATTAACCCCTTTATTATCAACGAGCTTACACTCGCTGCGAATCCTCTCAAGGTAAGGGAGTACCTGGCCGCAGGTTTGCCGGTCGTTTCGAGCGATCTTCCCGAAGTACGGATTCTCGATCATTGCTTTGTCTACGGCTCGCGCGATGAACTGATTAGCAAGATCGAAAAAGCACTCGCCCAAAGAAGCTCTCGTGAAGAAATCAGCGAATCGATACGCAACGAAAGTTGGGAATCAAAGGTCGATCAATTACGCGATCTGGTTGCTGCGGGGGATTAAGCGAAATGAGCCGGGGCCTGAAAATTTTCGTGATATCGTCCGCCATGATCCTGTTCTGGGTGATTACGGCGCCGTTTCTGGCCAATAGGCTTATCGTGGAAAAGCGGATCGACAAAGCGGACGTGATCTTGGTGCTGAGTGGTTCTGCGGCATATTCGGAAAGAACCCGTATGGCCGCAGAGGTTTATCGTGCCGGCGTCTCGGACATGATCCTGCTTTCCGATGACGGAACGAAGGCCGGCTGGTCGGTCGCCGAGGAACGCAATCCCCGATTTGTCGAACTCGCGTCGCGTTCCCTCGTCGAGCAGGGCGTCGATCCCGATTCGATCGGTATCATGGATGAACAGGTTTCCGGAACCATTGACGAGGCCGTAGGCTTTGCCGGCATTGCCGGAAAGAAGGGTTGGAAATCCGTATTGATCGTCACTTCCGCGTACCATTCGCGGCGCGCGCTGAATACTTTCGAAGGACAATTGGCGGATACCGGCATCGATGTCGGTATTGTTTCACCGCGCCCCGGTGAAGATACGCCACCGGCGTTTATCTGGTGGCTTTCACCCAAGGGCTGGAGACTGGTCGCCGGAGAATATCTGAAGAGTGCTTATTACTGGTTCTTCTATTGATTGGGAATCAGACCCTAAGGTTTCGTACTAGGGAATTCCATGCTGGACACGGTCCTTGAGCCGGGCAAGGAGTTCATCAAACCGTTCATCACCACGGACCGACGCCAGGCTCTTGTCGTTCTCATAAATCTGCCGGTTTTCGTTTCCAAGGTCGATCGCCCGATTGAGCCATTCGAAGGCAAGATCCGTGTCACCAAGCAAGGCAAAAGCCGCCCCCGCCCAATACGCCATGTCGTGATCAGCAGTCGAGAGATCGAGTGCCTTCTCAGTAAGTTGAGACCGCGCTCCCGCCTCGTCACCGCTTCCCGCGAGCATCAGAGCGTAAAGAGGGCGCATACCGTCCATCTTCTCGTTTTCCTCAAGAACGGCCGCCATCGTGCTGAGTGCCTCTTCATTCCTTTTCATGTAATAAAGCGTCGCGGCACGAAAGATCCTGATCATCGGGTGGTTCGGTTCGAGTTTCGCGCCTTTATCGAGTTCGGCAAGCGCCTTCTCGTACTCGCCCAGGTAATTAAAGATCCTTGCGCGGTTATAACTCGATACTACAACCGCCGCCGGATCGAGCCGGCTGAGTTTTGCAAAACTGTTGAGCGCTTCCGTATATTCGCCATCCAGACGGTGCATCGTTCCTTTGACAAAATATAGCGGTGCCTCATTCGGGAAAAGCGCTTCAAGTTTTCTCAACTCATCACGGGCCGTTGCCTTCTCACCCCGTGCGAGATAGACCAAAACCATCAAAACACGGGCTTCGGTGACATTCGGATCGTATTCGATGGCTTTTTCAAACGCTTTTTCGGCGAGTTCGTAATCCGTTGATTCACCCATGCCTTTAAAGATCCGGTTCGCATAACACGCCCCCAGGCCGCTGTGCGCCAGCGCAAAGGTCGGGTCGACCTCTATTGCGGTCTTGAAATCGGCGATTGCCTCGTCGCAGTCTTTGCTCGAGACGGTTCGAAAGATAAAACGACCGAAGTTGTCCCGGCCTCGCAGATACTGTTCGTAAGCTTCCGCGTTATCCGTCGGCCGCCGGTTGAGCACTTCCTGTTCCTGATCGGTTAGTTCGAGTCGAAGACCGTCGAGTATCTGATATGCGATTACATCCTGAAGCGCGAGAATGTCTTCTCCTTCTGCGTCTATCCGGTCGCTCCATAAAATCTCGCCAGTGATCACATCGAGAAGCTGAGCAGTTACGCGCATCCTGCCTTCACCTTTCATAAAGCCAGCGGTGAGCACGGCATGGACCTTCAGTTCGCGGCCGACCTCTCGTTCGTCGATTTCTTTGCCATGGTATTTCGCTATTACAGAACTTGGCCTGACGATAAGCGACTGGAGGCGCGCTAGTTCTGTGATCACCGCATCTGCGAGGGCGAATTCGTAAAAATCGGACGCGGGGTCTCTGCTCAAATTCTTAAACGGGAGTATCGCAACGCTCTTCTTCTCTTTGCCGCCAGCGGTGTAGGTGGTATCTGGCGAATATGTTGGTGTGACTTGCGTCGAGTTGACGCCGGCGCCAGGCACAACGGAACTGTCGGACCCCGTTTTTCCAGTAAGCCAGTTCCACGCTTTCTTGACCGGACTGGCGGATTCCAGATGCATGGGTTTGAACGCGTCGCTTTGGACGGTTGGCACGCCGGTTACTTCCTGAAGAACGAGCCGCAGTTCGTCCCGCATGGTATCGATTTTTTGATAACGGTCATTCGGGCTCTTTTGTAATGCCTTGTCGATAATCTCCTGAAGCTTCGGTGGTATCGGGTCCGGCCTCATTTCGGCGACCGGGGTCGGAGTTCCGTGCAAGACCTGATGACGAACATCCACTACGGTCTTTCCCTGAAATGCCCAGATACCGGCCAGCAATTCGTACAACAAAACGCCCGTTGAAAATATGTCGGCACGATGATCCGTCTTCTCGCCCATTGCTTGTTCGGGCGCGGCATAGGTTGCCGTGCCGTATGGAATGCCGAGTTCGGTAAGGTCGGTCCGGTCGATGCCTTTTGCGTCTACAGGAGTATCGTCGTGCATCAGTTTCGCGAGTCCAAAGTCCAGGATTTTTACCTTTCCCTCGCTATTGACCATTATATTCCCGGCCTTGATGTCTCGATGGATGATATTACGGGTGTGGGCGTAGGCGAGTGCATCACAAACTTGAATCGCGATATTCAAGGCACTCTTCAATTCGAGCGGTCTTCCGTCAACAAGCTGCCGGACGTTTTTGCCGTGAACATACTGCATCGCGATATAAAACGTTCCGTCGTCTTCGTGATAATCGTAAATTGTGCAGATGTTCGGGTGATCCAGTTGTGAACAAAGCTTGGCTTCGCGTTCGAATCTCTTAAAATTGGCGGTCCTGGCCGTGAGTTCGGGAGGTAGGACTTTGATTACCACTTCCCGGTCGAGTTTCGTGTCGCGGGCTTTATAAACCGTGCCCTGACCGCCCGCACCGAGTTTCTTGAGGATTTCGTAATGATGAATTTTTGAACCAATCATAACGATCGATTCGTTTATCTGAGAGTCGAAAAAACGAATCCGTTGATCATTCGGTCAAAACTTGTATTTAAAAAGAAAATTAGTCGGCAAACTGCCGACTTAACCAATTGTGATCGTTCAGCCCCGTGGGGGATCGCCCCATCCTGACTGCACGTATTCTCCATTCTCAACGATCACAGGAACCACAGGGTCTCCGCCCGTGATTCCAAGCATTTCCTTTTGCCTGTCAAGATCATTTTGCGCGTCATAGTCAGTAAACTCAATATTGTTCTCGACATAGTGGGCGCGCGCCTGATCGCAGTACGGACAATTCGGCTTCGTATAAATTACCAATGACATAAAAACGTTCTCCCCGTATTTCAATTAGTTTAGCAACTAAAGACCGATAATCAAATGCTTTCGGGGAAAAAATCGGGAGCAGCAAGGAACGCTTCATTTCAGTTCCAGATCGAAACTTGAATTGAGTCTGTTGCCAGGCGGCGGGATGGCAATCGACTGAGATCAGGCGTTGTTTTTACGAATACTGGAGCTGCGGATAGCGGGATGGAAACACAAAGCCCCCCTTTTTCTCAGCGCCGGAGCCTGGCCTCTTTACAGCAAGGCGCAATCGTGTAAATCGACATTTAAGGCCGGAGAAAAACCGTCCAATTGAACCTGAACTGGCAGCCACATCGGAAATCCAGACCCTTGAGCGCATTAGTCAAGTACATTCCTGAAAACGACGTTTCCCGGGGTGGAGCTTTCATAGGCAATTAATCATTGATTGTTTGTGTAGAGAGGAAGAGAATTTACTGGCTTCGACCCGTCGCGCGTATTTTGATTTCAAATTGGTCGATAAGATTTTACCCCGGAGACAGGGTGTGTAGAAGACGCCTCCGAGGCTACGCCCCGCATCACAAACTCGCTCCCACAAGCGGTGCAAGATCGAAACTCATTCCGGCCAGCGGTCGTTCACTTTTCCGATCCATCCAAACCAACTATACAAGGGTTTGTAGCGTTCTCCAACCTTGAACGATTTTAGTTTTTGATGAATACCATAAATGGAATCTGTAGTATCAAAACCGTTCTCGCGCCAGTCACCGCAGATCGCAGGCATTCAATCCTTATTCTCTTTCTGTCCGGAATTGTCTCAGTACTGAAACAAATCTGGGGCTTCGTCTTCCAGTACAAATGCTTTGGAAATTTGACTCTAAGATTCGGGCGTTCAATCATAGCCCTAGAACCGTGGGTTACCGGCTCGCTTCTCGTTATGAATCTTGATGACTATAAAGACATTTTCGAACCCTTCGACAGACTGGTCGAGATTGAGATACTTGGCCGAAGATGCAAGGTTCCCGAAAACAACACGTTGTTGAGGTGTTTCCAGTACCTTAGCCTGGACTCGATTTCACACGGTGATTTTTGCTGGAACAGGGACTGTATGAATTGCCAGATCTGGATTGATAACAAAGGGAAAGAAAAGGCGTTGATAGCGTGCCGCGCAAAGGTCAAGGCGGGGATGAAGATCGTACGGCTTCATGAGGAGATCGAGCTCGAAATTTGAATGAGTCAGGCGACAGGATTCGGGAGTCAGGAAGCGACGCATGTTTTGGTCCTGCGACACATTATCAGTAACCGGCGACAGGTAACTTGTAACCAGTCCTGAACTTTCGACCCGGGAGTTTTCGTTTTGAGCCACATTTCGCACGGTACTTCGGGCAAGCCCCGACCCTATACGATGTAATGATGTTTTCTGAACCCTGAACTTTGTTAATGATAAATCGGGACGCTCGGGTCAATTTCACGGGACCATGCCGTTATGCCGCCGACGAGGTTTGCCATATCTCCTTCGAATCCGGCCCTTTGAAGTGCTTCGATTGCACGCGCGCTGCGTCCACCCATCTTGCAGTGGACAATGATCTCCCTTGAAGGGTCCAATTCGTCCATTCGCCGGATGATTTGAGGGAGCGGTATCAACTCGGCACCTTCGATCTTCGCGACCGCCCACTCATCCGGCATACGCACGTCAATCAGCTGTATGTTCTCGTCGGCGTCCATTTTCGCCTTCAATTCCGACACGGTAATTTCCTTCATTTAGCGCTCCTATATTCGAAAGAACAGATTAAGTTATTTGTTTTCGCATCTCAATCCGCGCAAGGCCCTATTTTTGCGAACCAATAGAAAAGGCGGGCCGCAGCCCGCCATTGAACCCTGAGAATAGTGTTGGTTCAAATTTTCTTTCCTGCTCTCTGGAGCAGGGTTTCAAAATGGTCCTTATCGATTGCTTTGATATAGGCGTCTTTTGGTTCGACCAGCCCTTTTTCGACCAGGTCCATCAATGAATCATTGAGCATCTGCATCCCGAGATTTTTCCCGGTCTGCATTTGCGAGGCGATCTGAAAAGTCTTTCCTTCCCTGATTAAATTCGCGATTGCGGGTGTAACGATCAAGACCTCGAGTGCTGCAATTCTGCCTCCACCGACTTTTGGAAGCAGAGTTTGCGCGATGACTCCCTTAAGAGATTCTGAAAGCATCACACGGATTTGCTGTTGGCGGTCGGCGGGGAACTGATCGATAATACGATCCACCGTCGAAGCAGCGGTTGTCGTATGAAGGGTTCCAAACACGAGGTGACCGGTCTCGGCGGTTTCGATCGCGATCGAGATCGTTTCGAGATCACGCATCTCGCCGACCAGCAGTATATCGGGGTCTTCCCGTAAGGCTGCACGCAGGGCGTTCTTGAACGAACGTGTGTGATTATGAACCTCGCGCTGGTTCACGAGGCATTTTATGTTTTCATGGGTGAACTCGATCGGGTCCTCGATCGTGATAATGTGATCCTCACGGTTCTTGTTGATCGAATCGACCATCGCACAAAGCGTTGTCGATTTTCCGGAACCCGTTGGTCCAGTTACGACGACTAGTCCTTTCGAAAGCTCCGTCAGGTTCATGATCGCTTTTGAAAGACCGAGGTCGTCGGCCGTCATTATTTCCGAAGGAATGATGCGAAATACGCCGCCCATTCCCTTGCGGTCGCGGAATACGTTTGCGCGAAAGCGAGCGAGCCCGTCGATTTCGTAAGCAAAATCGGTGTCATTTCGCTCCGCAAACTCCTCCTTGTTTTTGTCGGGCATGATCGATTTTAGAAGGTCTTCGATCACACCGTTAGTAAGTTTTGCAAAGCCGGGCGCAAGTTCCATCATCTTTCCGTCTTTACGGACAAGTGGAGGCATCGAAACGCTGAGATGGAGATCAGAAGCGCCGGCTTCGGCCATTTTGACAAAGAGTGCGTCCATTTCTGTCCGGTCCTCTTGGTCTGCTGGGGTGAAAATCGTTTGTTCAATTGCCGCAGGTATAGCGCTGGTCTCGGCGGGACGCGTGGGAGCAAAATTGGTTGCATTCGTTTCGGTGTCGTACTGAACAGCGGGCGCGCCTACTGTTTCGGCCTCGGACTGATACTCGCCCTGCGCGTCCGTATAGCCTTCGTACACACTGGAATCTCCGGCTTCGACTTCAATCTCCACGGCACCGCTTTCGTCGCCGGATTGATTTCCCGTCGAGGCAAATTCGTCTGATCCGCCTTCAGGTGAGAATTCCTCTGACTGAAGTACGGTCGGTTCGGCATCATTTTCGAGAGTGTATTCCGGGGCCATTTCCATCGGCCCTGAAGTTTCGACGATTTCGGGCGTCGATTCCTGGCCGGACTGATCCGGTTCGCTCGATTCGTCGCTTGGTGTTTCCACTGCCTCGTTTTGAGGAGGCTCGGCTTGCGTTGAACCGGCAGTTGCGTCCATTTCGACGTCATTTGGCTGTTCTGCCTGCTGGTCGTTTAACGCTTCTTCCGGCAACGCATCTGTTGCCGCTCCGGGCATAATCGTGACATTGAATCCAGACGGCGATTTGCGGACACAGAAATTGAAGTTTCCGAGCGCATGCGGATGCACGAACGCGACTTCGGGCTGATTCGGCAATTGCTGCTTAATATCGTTCGGTATAAGCGAAAAGATCATCGAATTGATCTGCGCGCCGGGCAAAGGGGTCGCCGCCGCTTCGACCTGTCCGCTCGCCGTCATGATATATGGGTTTTTATTCGGCTCGAGATGGAGCTCTAAACCACACGTATTCAACAATTGTTGGAGATAACTATTTAGCTTTTCCATTTTTCCGGAGGTAAGTCGAGAATAGATTGGGATGGTCGGGTATGGGATGGAGGGAGGTTCAGGGAAGACCCAGAACACAAACAAAGTTTAACATAGGCAAACTTTATTGCCAAGACATAATGTGCCGTCGTTGAAAAACACATTTTGCCGCCTAAACAGTCACGGCCTCGCGATATTCGCCCCATACCGCTCGAAGGGCCTGGCTGATTTCGCCGACGGTTACGTTTGACTCAACCGCGCGGAGGATATGCGGCAATAGGTTGGAATCGGCCGATGCCGCGGTCGTAATACTTTCGAGCGCCGAGTTTGCCCTCTCGGTATCGCGGGTCGAACGA
>JAOTWT010000416.1 GCA_029862725.1 Acidobacteriota bacterium
TCTTACATACGGCATTACGAGTACCGATCTCAATGTTCAGAACGACTATGACGGCGATGGCAAGACCGATGTTGCGATCTGGCGTGACAGCGACACAAGGTTTTATGTTCTCAAAAGCTCAGATGGCGGCCTCGCGGTTTCCCAATGGGGACTGCCTAGTGACTATCCGGTGGCGAGCTATGACACTCATTAATTTAACCCTGGTTCAAAGTTGAAATAGCTGGTGACCCTTTGGTCGCCGGCTTTTTCTGAGGCCTCGCCACCTCGCGCTGAAAACGGAGTTTTATCGGTCCGGGTCCGAAATATAGCAGAATCTTGAAAAAATGGGTCCGAACTGAGTTATAGTTGAAATTGTGGGTAAATAGTTGGTTTGTTTCTTTTGATTACTGGCTGGATCCCTTGGGTGAAGATTATGAGACGATTCCTGGAAAGTTCATGCAAAGCGCTGGTATTGATTTTTGCGCTTACCGGATTGACTGCGACCTCTTATTCACAGATTGCTCTCCGCGATGCATTGGACATCGACGGCGACGACAAGGCAGACTATACGGTCTTTCGCCCTTCAAACAATGTCTGGTACACGCTGCAGAGTGGCGGCGGGTTTATGTTTCAGCAATTTGGTTTATCGGCCTCCGATTTTCCGGCACCCGGAGATTATGACGGGGACGGCAAAGGCGATATTGCGGTCTGGCGTGATGAGAATGGCGCCTGGTATTGGTTGAATAGTTCGGACAGCACGTTCAGCGCTGTTACGTTCGGTGTGACGGGCGACGAGCCGGTCGGACGCGATTATGACGGTGACGGCAAAACGGATCTCGCTGTTGTCAGGCGGTCCAACGGAAACATGATCTGGTATGTTCTGCGCAGTTCAGACGGCCTATTTAGCGCTCAGGCATTTGGATTCAACACCGATTACACCGCGCCCGGCGATTATGATGGGGACGGTAAATTCGATTTCGCGATCCAGCGTCCGGGCACGAGCCCTGGCGAACAGGCGGTTTTTTATATTCAGAAGAGCGGTGGCGGGGTCGATATCTTCCCGTGGGGCTTTGGCGATGATTTGGTCGTCCCGGGTGATTATGACGGCGACGGCAAGACTGATGTGGCGGTCGTACGGGAAGGCCAGCCCGGGTTTGAAAACTATCTGATCTGGTATGTACTAAAGAGCTCGGATCAGGGACTGATCGCACGTGTTTTTGGACTTTTGAACACGGATTTGACCACACAAAACGACTTTGACGGCGATGGTGCAACCGATATTGCGATCTGGCGCGACTCGGAAAGAAATTATTATGTACTGCAAACTACCAATGGCAGTCTGGCCGTAACACATTGGGGATTGTCGACCGACTATCCCGTGGCCACTTACGATACCCACTAGGCCGGCACTCTTAAATTAACCGGAGGTTGAAGCCCTAACGGACTTCAACCTTTTTGTTTGCAATTAATTAATGTAGTATTTTGAGTGATTTATGGATGGCGTAGTCGATATTATCAGGAATCAATTTCCGGAAAAGAAGATCCTCGTTGTCGGGGATATGGTCGCCGACCAATTCCTCCGCGGCTCGATTAGCCGGGTATCACGCGAGGCTCCGGTCTTTATTCTTCGTCACGAAAACACCGAAACCCTGGGCGGCGGGGCCGCGAACGCGGCGTCGAACGTCGCGGCGCTTGATGGACAAGCATTCCTCGTCGGCGTCGCCGGGAACGATGCGAATGGCCGGGCCCTGACCAAGACCCTTTCAGCAAACGGCGTCAACCTCAAGGGTGTTGTAATTTCGGATTCATTCGAAACCACGACAAAGCTACGGGTTCTTGCGGGCCAGCAATACGCGAGGCGTCAGCAAGTGATAAGGATCGATTACGAAAATACCGTACCAATAGACGAAGAAAGCGTTGAAGCGCTCGGTACGAAATCATTGATGATGATGGAAAATGTCGATGCCGTTATCGTATCCGATTATGGGTACGGCGTTGTGACGGAAGAACTTTTTCTTAAGATAAAACGACGAGCTGACCAATCAGGCATTCCGGTAATTGTGGATTCAAGAAGCCGTTTGGACCAATTTTCGGGCGCGACTGCCGCGACTCCGAACAAAGAAGAAGTGGAGCAGCTTCTGAAAGCCGCGTATTCGCCGGAAGCCTGCAAAGTGCTTCGCGAGCGACTCGGCCTCGAAGCCTTACTTGTCACCCTGGGAAACAAGGGCATGTTCCTGACAGTTGAAAAGGGTAATTCCGAGATCATACCTATAGTCGGCAAAGACGAACCGGTCGACGTAACCGGCGCGGGCGATACCGTCATTGCCACGTTTGCGCTTGGCGTGGCTTCGAAGGCGGGTTTTCTGACCTCGGCCAGGATCGCGAATCATGCGGGAGGCGCGGTCGTTATGAAAAAGGGCACTGCAACCCTGACGGCCGAGGAACTTATAGAATCCATTTCGAAATACGAACCGGAACTCGCAGCAGCCAGTCTCCAGCAGGCAACATGACCAGATCAGATTATTTTGCACCGATTCTTGACCGCGGCCGGTTGATCGCGCGGGTTGCGGTAGAGCGTCGAAACGGTCAAAGAATCATCCTCGCCAATGGGTGTTTTGACCTGCTTCATGTCGGTCATATCCGGTATTTGGAAGGCGCAAAATCCCTTGGCGGATATCTCGTCGCGGCGATCAATTCGGACGATCAGGTAAGGGCGATAAAAGGCGGCGACCGTCCTTATGTGAGCCAGGATGAACGGGCGGAAACAATCTCGTCCATCCGGTGCGTCGATGTGGTCACGATTTTTCCGGAACCTACGGTTGAGGAGCTGATTCGCGCCCTAAAACCCGATTTTCATGCGAAGGGTACGGATTATACGACTGAAACGGTGCCGGAAAGAGAGATCGTCGCGGAATATGGCGGTAGGGTCGCGATTGTCGGAGACCCAAAAGACCATTCGTCTACGGAATTGGCCGAACTGTTGAAAAAGGCCGCTGAGAAAGACTCGCTGCCCCGGGAATGTGGAATTCAAAATCCAAACACGACCTGATCATAGAGGTCTGGGAAAAGCTTGACTGCGAAAGCGTTGGGCGTATTGAAATCGAGGCAATCGAAACCGTCGTAGACGAAAATTACGGCCTCTCGCCGGCGGAATCGCCGATGAGGATCGCTCGTTTGCTCGCCGACGAGGGTGCACAACTCAGACACTCCGAGATCCTCGAACTGGATGTCGAAAGGCGCACTGCCTCGGCCGATCTGCCAGACCGGAGCAGACCGCTCGATGTATCGAACCTATCGGCGGCATACGAGTCGATAGGCTTACTGGAGACGCTGAGATCGAGATTTCGAGAAGCGGGAAACAAGGACGGCATCAGAACTCTCAGGAAGAGGGCAATTACGGCAAGAGACCGATGCCTCAATATATCGACCAACCAGAATAAATCGGAACGTGCGCGGAACGATGCGAAGGAGAT
>JAOTWT010000417.1 GCA_029862725.1 Acidobacteriota bacterium
ACGTTATTACGTTCTCAAACCCGAGATCGCGAAGTTCTTTTTGCGCCTTCGCCGATCGGTTTCCCGAACGGCACATTACGTATACCGGGCGCGAGTGATCGAGTTCTTTGTGGCGCGCCTCAAGTTCGCCCAACGGCATCAACTTTGCGCCGGAGACTCTCCCGCCGGCGTGTTCGCCCCGTTCCCTTACATCTAAGAGAGTTGCCTCGCTGCCTTCCAACTCGTCTCTCAATGTCATTACTGTGCATTCGCTCATATTCGCTTTCTTCCTCTCTAATCTATATTTTAATATAACGATATAGTTATATATCAGATGTGTCAACTCCGTTTATTGAATTTTCTTGAGTTCCGTTATAGGTCCAAAAAGGCTTCTGCCTGGGTTTTTAGCCGCTGTTCCAAAGACTCGCAAACGAGCTCGCACATTACAAATATGCTCGCATCCGCTATTTGGTAAAACACCTGGTTGCCGTCACGGCGTCTGGTCAACAGCCCGGCATTCTGGAGTATCTTCAGGTGTTTGCTCACGTTCGGCTGGCTCGCCCCTGTGATTTCGACGATCTCCATCACGTTCAACTCGCCGTTCTGGAGGCTGCTCAATATTTGGAGCCTCATCGGGTCCGACATTACTTTGAACCTCTCCGCAACAAGCTGCATCGTTTGCGGTGAAAGGGCTTTGTGTTTCTTTGCCATAGGCGTAGATTACAATATGCGTATGGAGGAATACAAGCCGCAGAAGAAAATGTACCGGATAACTCTTGACGGATAATTAAAAAACTAAGACGCCGAAAATTTGATGCTGTGGACACAGTAATCCGTTCTCAGTTCTCACTTTTCAGTTTTCATTCTTCTCGCCTGTAAGAGCTTTCGCTGCTTCGGCGGAAAGCCCGCGAACGTGCAGGTCCCTTTGAGGAAACGGAATTTCTATTTCGGCTTCTTTTAGTGCGTCATGAATGGCCAACGTCAAATCGCTTTGGACGACGACCCATTGGTCTGCCTTATCCGTCCAGGCGCGCAACTGGAAATCGAGCGAGCTTTCGCCAAACCCGACGAAAATCGAACGCGGTGGCGGTTCGGAAAGGATATCGACGTTTTTCGTAGCAAGTTCGTTGAGAATTTCCATAACGCGCCTCGGATCGGTTCCATAGGCCACGCCGATATTTATTTCAAGCCTTCGTTCCTGATCAGAAAATGTCCAATTGGTAACCTCTTCGGTAATCAACTGGCTGTTCGGAAGTATGATCTCGGAGCCGTCAAGCGTACGCAGCACACTCGCCCTAAGCCCGATTTTCTTCAATAGTCCTTGATGAGCACCAACCTGGACAAAGTCATCGAGTTCAACCGGTCGTTCAAACAATAGAATTAGCCCCGATACAAAGTTACTGACGATAGCCTGCATACCAAATCCAAGCCCAACACCAAACGCTCCTGCCAAAATCGTAAAATTCGTCAGGTCTATCCCGATCGCGGCAATTGCGAGGAGTACTCCTACAACCAGCAGGACATAATGCAGGATGGTCGAAGTTGCGTATGAGATACCGCTGCCAAGTTTCACACGCGGGTACACATCTTCCTCTAAAAAGAAACGGACCAGCCTTGATATCGCAAACGACAGCCAAATTGTAAATCCGAATACGAGAATATCGCTTGCGGTGAAAGTCACCGAGCCGAGGCTGATCTCATATGACAACCAATCGCCAAGATAGCCGAAAACATTACGCCTAATCGAAAAAAGATTCAGCGTGAGCAATATCCACGAAATTATGCCCACCCAATCCAATAGCCGAAAGCACTTACTCTTGATTAGCTGAAGGTGATGCTGCACCATTCCCAGTTGCGAAAACGGCCGAATCCTTAGCGCGAATACAAGCAGGCTCTTTACGATCTGCACGGTCGCGTAGAGGATGATCGCACTATATGAGCTCGCAAGCACACTGTTTCCAACAGTATGTGAAAGACCGACGTATCCGAATACACTCGCAATCAACGCCACTGAAAACAACACGATCAGCACCGGTATGGCCTTCCGGATTATTAGGAAAATGTCCTGATACTCAATATCTCTGTCATCATTTGCGGCTCTAGACCACAAGTACCACGCCAGGAAAGCTATCGCACCCAACATCTCGGCAGTAAACATGATTCGGGACAAGAACGGGAGCGTTGCCGTTATCTGCCTTAAGAGATCGACTAAATAGAAAACAATAAGTGCGTTAAAGACGGGATACAGGGGCTTCTCAAGTATCCTTCTCAAATACAGGACTCCCGGAACCAAAGCGGCTGCACCAAGAATCGCCATCATCATCCGTGGCGCCTGTGGATAGAAACGTCCACTAAGCATTACCGCCAACACGAGCGCACCGGCAACCGGCAATTCAAATACTGAGTACGCGGGTCTGATTTCGGGATCCTTTTCAACCAAAGGCCTTGCTTTTTTGCGTGCCCACAAGAGAATTCCGGCAAACCCAAAGAAAATCAAAACATGTAAAGCAATGGCCTCGATCTTATCCGAAACATAATCACGGATCGTGTTAAATTGAATTCTGTAGGACCTTCCCGCCTCCGTAAACATTTCGCCAAACGAAGATGTCGTTCGATTCGCTGACCATATTGGCGGACTCTCGCGCACGAACAAATTCGAGAGAGCGTCCTCCCTCCGGTCAGCGATGGTTGTGAGCATTTCGCCGACGCGATTGTCCTGTTTACTGACCCTGGTCTGAAGGGACAGCACTTCGGCTATCGTTTCCTTAACCTTCTTCTCGGTCGAAACGGTAATGGCGATCATCGAACGTACCGTCGACAAGACCTCTGCGGGAACTTCAATTTTATTCTTTTCAGAACCTGTTCCTTCCTGATCTTTTTGCGGCGCCTCGATGAGTTCGAGTGTAAGCGCCCACTCCTTTCTCAGCGTTTCGAGTTCTGCAAGGCTTTTTTCAAGACCATCTATGGCGGACTTCAATTCGCTCTTCCACGCGGGCAGGGACTTGGCCGAAACCTGCCAATCCTGTTCAATTGTCTTCAGAGTTTCGAGAGAAGGGCGGGCTGTCATAAGACCTCTCGATTCCGCAGTTCTCGCATCCAGTTCCTTGGTTAGCTCCGGAAGTGATGTCTGAATCGTGAGTACGGCGGGGCTCAAAACGAGGCCTTTCTGAATCCCTTCGACTCTTAGTCTGGTTTCTTCGGCGCGCGCGTTGATATCGGACACCGGAATCGGAGTTGGAGCCGGACTGGGTGTCGGGGTCGGCGAAGCGTTTTGCGTTTCGGTAGCGGAATCGCTGTTCGAATTTTCCGATTGCTGGCCAATGACTGGAGCGACAAAGGCCAAAGTGACCAGCAACGCCGTCGCGGATATTCGATATTGCGAAACGTGCCTAAGAATATTTCTCATTGGACCTTTATCGTAACGGAATTCGAGTCCAAGTGCTAAGAAGCGGAGATGAGGAGAGACAATCGA
>JAOTWT010000419.1 GCA_029862725.1 Acidobacteriota bacterium
CTCAAGTATTGATGCGCTGTTTAAACGGATTTCGAAGCTTTTGGAGTTGACCGGGTTATCAAATTTGATTTATTTGCAAATGGATCGTACCTTTCACCGCTCGCCGTTTATCGCTCACAAAAAAAAAGACTGCCTTTCAGACAGTCTCTTTGTAAAATCTCTTTAAGTGACAACTAACCGATTGCCGATGGTTCCGGCGGCAGGAATCTCCGCGGGTTGATCGCTTTATCGTCAAGCCGCAGTTCGTAATGGAGATGCGGTCCGGTCGAACGTCCCGTCGAACCAATCAAACCAATCAGCTGCCCACGCTGGACAATGTCGCCTTCCTTAACACCCAGTTTTGAAAGATGACCGTACCGAGTCGAAAGACCGTTACCGTGATCGATTTCAATAAGGTAGCCGTAACCACCCTGCCATCCCGCCTTTAGGATTCTTCCGTTCGCAGGTGCGACAACCATGTCGCCCTTGTCGCCGTCGATATCCATCCCGGAATGAAACTCATATGAGCGTCCGCCAAAAGGATTGCGGCGGAAGCCGAACTCGTTGTTTATTTTTCCAAGGTGAGCCCAGATAGTCGGGAGGAACCTCGAATTTGTTTCGGCCTCGATCTGGCGGAGTTTCTTTTCTATCTCGGATTCTTCTCTATCCGAATCCGCCGCGGTCAACTGAAAGCTTCCCGAATCGGGTCCACCGGCATTTTCAGAAAAAGTGTCGGTGGCGACAGGACGCGCGTAATCGAGCGGTCTTGACGCCGCGTTCGGATCCAATTGGCTTACCGCTTTCGTGGTTTCGGCCGCGAGATTACCCTGACTGTCGTTCCCCATCGCCGCCGCGAAGGTCGCAAAAGTATCAGTGTTCGACACAACAAAAAGTCCGGCGAAGCCCAGCGATACCATCAGGAACGCACTTGCGACGGAGGAGTGAAACACCTTCTTCGAGATTTCTACACGGCGAATGTAGATCTTCTGCTTTGTTGTGTGTGTCAGTAAGAAAGTATAAAAACTGTCGTTCTTACGCATTATAATTTTTAGCTCCCGGTAAATCGTGACGCTGACTTTCTGCCGGATTACAAACCAATGATCAATAAGGGCGCAATAAGAGACTCCAATCAAAAATCATTTGATTCGTAATTCATTAAAAGGCAAATTTTATTTATCTTTATACAGAAATCGTACGAATATAAGTTAATTTACGGAAAAGTAGCACACACCGATTATGAAATCAACCAAGAAAAGACCCATAATCAGCCGGGGTAATGCGTACAAAACTAGTAAACAAAAAAATTAACGGTTACTCTTTGCGTCTCTGGCCAGATTGCCAGGCCTTGAAAACCAAGGCAGCGACGCCGACGAATAGGAGAATAAAGAGCAGTACTATACCGATCTTGATGACCATCGTTAGAAAACCAATAAATCCAATGACTTGCTTTAGAAGTGCAATGATCAGCGCTAGTATCGCCAACACACTTCCCAGCCATCCTGCGGTTTTTACCAAAAACGACATATTAACACCTCTACCTATCCACGGTTGCAACACCAGAAAATCCTGCACTCATGCCGGAACTATGCGCAACAAAAACATTATAACCCTTTCTCACCGGTTTTTCCACGACCTCGAGCCGGTTCTCCCAATGCGCCCGTCGGATTCGTCGAAAAACGAGGTCTCAAACCTGTCGTCATGAGTAAATTCGAAATGTTCGCGATCTTCCAGAGGGGGAGCCGCAACTCCGTGACGGTCGCGGCGGGCAAAAAAACCACGTAAGAGGTAAACACCCAATCCGATCAAGAGCGCCGGCAGGATAAACCTGCTCAGAAGCCGGTTAAAATCAAAAAGCGTTTGGAGAACGAAAGTCGCTCCGATCACAGTCAGGACGATCCCCCAAAGTTTCGTGTTGCCAGCAAATCGGCTCACCAAAATATCTTCCGCTGCGCTGGGACTGATGCCGGCCCTGACTACCTGTGCGGTACGCCACGAGTCCAATGCCGCGTATAGCCACATTCCGATAAACCCGAGCACGAACAAGGGCGACCCGCCAGTCACGATGGCCATCTGGAAAAGACCGATAAACGCAACAAAATGTATCAGTGCTTTTGAGGTTTGCCCGTTATACGCAGCTCCGAGGCCGGGGCAAAGAAGCGAGAGCAAGGTAGCGAAGAACGGCGAGGTCTGCTTCCTTACAATCGGGACGTAAATCGCCTGGTGGTTATTTCGAAGGAGCTCGATACCCGCAACAATACAATCCTGACAATAAGGAAATCCCTTTATCCTGTGATCGCATGCCGGGCAAAGCGACTTGCCGCAACCGTTGCAGTTGACCGACGCGGCATTATGACTGTGATAAGCGCACTGCGTCATCTTTCTTCTCCCTGAGTTGGTGCCGCTGTATCGTCAGGCCCATTTCTCAAAACTATATCGGCACCCTGTTGGTATGTTTTTCCGGCGAGTTCAAAACTCTTCTGATAAACTCCGCCGATTGAATTTCCGCCGGTCTGGCTAAAAACCAGTACCGCAAACAAAAGCATTACCGCAACGGGAGCCAGTTGTGGAGCGGAAATCGGAAGGCGAAGCCCTCGCAGCCATTCTCCGGCCTGCGAAATCCGGCTCGGCCTTAACGAATTCGCTTTTGCGGTCCCGATCGTTGATTCAAGTATCCGTTCGGTCAAACCAAAAGGGACGGGGAGTTCTTCAACCTTATATGTGTAACAGGCGGCGATCGAACGCACGACTTCTCCAGGCAAATCGGTGCAGTGTTCGCACAAAACGGCATGTCTTTCCCAACGATGAAAAAGCATGGCGGGCAAGAACCCATCCAGGTAGTCTGTAAGATGTTCTTCAAAATCCGCGCACCCCATCGCTGTTTCCGGCATCGTCGCCGATAAGATCTTTGCTTCCAGGCTCGTCATCGAAGACTCGGGAGCACCAATCTTGCGACACACTTCGACCGCTTCCCTAACCTCATTCAAAAGCGAATGGCAAAGGGGACACTTCAGCGCGTGCTCGGCCATGTTCCTGCGCAGGGCACCCGAAGCGGCCCCTTCTATGTAGTCGCTAAGATTCTCTTCGAATCCGTTGCAGCCTAACAAATTTTGATGTTCATTCTTCATTCCAACAATAAATCCGGTCGACTCCAGGGGCGTCCGAAACGATTCTAGATTTCAACCACCCTCATCCGCCGCAAAATCTTGGCCAATTCAATTCGACCGCGGTTGATCCGGGATTTTACCGTGCCTTCGGGAATATCGAGGACTTCAACGATCTCTTTGTACGACAATTCTTCGATATCCCTAAGTATCACGCATGTTCGCAGATCGGGTGCCAGCTTGTCGATGCCTTCCTGGACCTGTGAACACAATTCTTTTCTTTCAACTTCACGATGCGCGGATGTTCCAACAGCGCGCAAGTGAAAGCTATGCTTGTCGACGGTATCAGCCATCGAGTTTT
>JAOTWT010000418.1 GCA_029862725.1 Acidobacteriota bacterium
CGATTTCCGCGTGAATTGTTGCGCCTCTCGCTTTCGCGTGCTCCATTTCCTCAAGGATCATGATCCCGGCGCCTTCGCCGATCACAAAACCGTCACGTTCCGCGTCAAATGGCCTCGAGGCGCGCTCGGGCTCTTCATTGCGTTTCGAGAGGGCTCTCATCGAAGTGAAGCCGGCGACCGACATCGGTGTGATCGCGCTTTCGGCCCCACCACAAATCATTACGTCGGCGTCACCGCGTTCGATGATCCTGAAACTATCCCCGATCGCATGCGCACCGGCGGAACAAGCAGTCGCAGTCGCCGAATTCGGTCCTTTCGCACCATGCCGGATCGAGACATTTCCCGAGGCCAGATTTACAATCGCCGAAACGATAAAGAAAGGCGAGACACGTCCGGGTCCGTGCTCCAGAAGTTTTTCGTGTTCACGCTCGATCGCCCAAAAATCGCCGATTCCGGAACTGATGTAGGTCCCTACCATTTCCGCGTTCGATTCGTCGATCTTCAAGCCGCTGTGGGCAATCGCCTCGTCCGAGGCCGCGATCGCAAAATGCGTAAAGGCGCCCATTCTCCGGGCTTCTTTTTTTACGATATACTTTTCGACGTCAAAATCTTTTACCTCGCAGGCAAAAGTGACGGGAAAATCCGACGTATCGAAACGGCTGATATCGGCGGCACCGCTTTTTCCACCCATCAACGCAGACCAAGTGGAATCGACATCGTTACCGCAAGGCGTCACGAGACCCAAACCTGTTACAACTACTCGACGTTTCATAAATCAGCGACCCGCGTGTTCGAATTCGCCGCGAAAGGCCCCAAGCGGCCAATTTTAGCGTCGGTCAACTTCAGCCAACATCAAACCAGGACCCCCGTGCGCCCTACGCTTTTTGCTGTTCTACGTAAGCATATGCATCGCGCACCGCTTGAATCTTTTCAGCGTCTTCGTCCGGGATTTCAATATCGAATTCCTCTTCAAAGCGCATTACAAGCTCAACCAAGTCAAGCGAATCCGCACCGAGATCTTCGATAAACCTTGCGTTTTCGGTAACCTCGGCGTCATCCACACCCAACTCGTCAACAATGATCTGCTTAATTTTATCTTGAACTTCTGACATATTCTCTCCTGCTTTTATTAAAAGTTATCTAAAGTATTACGCAAACTCTCCCGATCCGACACATTAAAACATTGGACGTCACGGTTTATTTGTTTAACAAGGCCCGAAAGCACCTTGCCCGGCCCTACTTCAACAAATGTATCCACTCCCGCACCTATCAGGTGCTCGACGCTCTCGAGCCAGCGCACCGGCGAGGTAACCTGCCGGGTCAGGGCGTCCGCGACCAATTCCGGGTCCTTATTTGGCGCCGCCGAGACATTTTCAACCAGCGGTACTTCGAACTCTCCGAAAGTCCTGTCAGCCAAATCAATCGCCAGTCTCTCCTGAGCCGGCATCATCAGCGCGCAATGAAACGGCGCCGAAACATTCAACATCACCGTTCGCCGCGCTCCTCCTTCTTTCAGTAGCTCGCAAGCCCGCTCGACAGCCTCTGTGTTTCCGGCGATTACAGTCTGTTTTTGCGAATTGATATTCGCAGGGCTGCAGATTTGGTCTTCCGCCGCCGCCTCGCAACATTTATTGACTGTTTGCGAATCGATTCCCAGGATCGCCGCCATCGCCCCGACGCCAAACGGAACTGCCTCCTGCATATAAGCCCCGCGATTCCTGACAGTCCTGACGGCATCGGACAAATCAAAACTTCCCGAAGCCACCAGCGCCGAATACTCACCAAGACTGTGACCGGCGACATAATCCGGTTTCGCTGCTCCAGCTTCGCGAAAGGCCCGGTACACCGCAATCGACGCCGTCAGGATTGCCGGCTGCGTGTTTTCAGTCATGGCCAACTTCTCATCCGTACCCTCGAAACACATCGACGACAATTTGAAACCGAGCGCATCGTCGGCAGCCTCGAAGACAGCGCGTGCCGAGGCGTATGAATCATAAAGATCCTTCCCCATCCCAACGCTCTGGCTTCCCTGTCCCGGAAAGATGTATGCTGTCTTACCCATCTGTCAAATAACTAAAATCGAACCAGCGTTCCGCCCCATGTGACCCCGCCGCCGAATGCAGTCATTAAAACGAGATCTCCTTCAACGATCTTGCCGGATTCGAGACACTCGTCGAGCGCAATCGGTATCGAGGCCGACGAAGTGTTGCCGTGCTCGGCAATGTTCGAATACACCTTTTCATCCGGAACCTTCAAACGCGACGCGACCGCGTCTGTAATTCGCTGGTTGGCCTGGTGCGGTATCACCATCTTGACGTCATCGACGGTATAACCGGCCTTCGACAGCATTTCCTTGGAGATGCCGGCCATCGAGCGTACAGCAACCTTGAACAATTCATTGCCGCGCATCTTGAAGCAGTGTGCCTTTTCGTCAATAGCCTGATGGGTAATCCCCATCTTGGTCCCACCGCCGGGTGCGAAGAGCTGTTCTTCGTAACGGCCGTCCGACATTATCTTGGTAGCAAGAATTCCCTTGCCGTCCTCAACCGGCCCGAGCACAGCCGCTCCGGCGCCATCGCCGAAAATCACGCAGGTCGAGCGGTCGCTGTAATCGACGTATTTTGTCAATACCTCGGCACCGACAACAAGTGCGTGCTTGACCTGGCCGGTGCGGATCATCGATTCGACCATGGTTATTCCGTACAGGAATCCAGAGCACGCTGCAAAGACATCCATTCCGGCAGCGTTGACCGCGCCGATCTCTTTCTGAATCAGGCATCCGGTAGATGGGAGGATCTGGTCGGGAGTTGTCGTGGCGCAGACGATTATCTCGATGTCTTCGACCGACAGGCCCGATTTTTCAATCGCTCTCTCGGAGGCACGAACTGCAAACTGAGATGTATATTCGTTATCGGCGGCCTTGCGGCGCTGCTTGATCCCGGTCCTGGTCGTGATCCATTCGTCCGACGTTTCAACGATCTTTTCCAGATCGGCGTTGGTCAGAATTCCTTCCGGGTAATCGTGGCCGGTGCTTAGTATGCCAGCATTCATAAAATTAAGAACGCTGCACCAAACCAATGGCAGCGCGTCGGTACGATCTAAACCTGGTCTTCGACGTCAAGAATCTTCCGGCCCTTGTACATGCCGGTTTTCGGATCGATGCGGTGCGGCTGCATCGATTCTCCCGTTTCTTTGTCCAGTTGGTACTGCGGAACTTTCAAAGCGTCATGGGCGCGCCTCTGTCTTGTCCGCGATTTGGAATGTCTCCGTTTTGGATTTGGCATAAATTACTCCTAAACACAAAAAGCAAGCGGCTTGCTTTCGTTACTCCAGCTCTTTCTTAATATCTTTCAGCGCCGCCCACCGCGGATCGACTGCTTTCTTTTCACAAACACATTCGGCGGTGTTCTTGTTCCGGCCGCATTCCTGGCAAATCCCGGA
>JAOTWT010000420.1 GCA_029862725.1 Acidobacteriota bacterium
CGGCGATTCGGGTATTATGGGTACAGGAGGATTGGGCCTGACAATCACCACTCTCGCTCCAACTGCCGCTTTGGCGGAGATTCGAGGCGGCGTCAGAACCGCGAAGGGCCGTCCGATCTCGGGGGCGTACGTCACGATCCTGAATACTAATACGAACCAGACGATGACGGTACGGACAGGAACTTTCGGAAACTTCAGGTTCGAGGGGTTACCGGTCGGTTCGTTCTACACAATGTGGGTCGAGCATGGCCGTTATCAGTTTGGACAGCCGTTGCAGTCATTTACTTTGGAATCCGATATCGGAGACGCAACCTTTATTAGCAATTGATGTCTTTTAACTTTCAATTCCCCGAGGCTGCCCGTTTGGGCAGCCTCTTTCTTGTTTAATCAATCATTACGAACTTCGCATCTCTTGCCGGACCGCCGAAAAAGAATCGAAGCTCTTTACCGGGAGCGCGGACGGCCCGTCCGCTTGTTCGACGAAGTCGGACATAGAACGATGATGGCTTGAGATGGACAGGTCTTCTTCGATCGCAGGCGATCGTGCGGACGAGCCGAAAAAGCGTCGAAGAAAGAATCGAAGCTCTTAACCGGGAGCGCGGACGGCCCGTCCGCTTGTTCGACGAAGTCGGACATAGAACGCTGATGGCTTGAGATGGATAGGTCCTCTTCGATCGCAGGCGATCGTGCGGACGGCCCGTCCGCTTGTTCGACGAAGTCGGACATAGAACGCTGATGGCTCGAGATGGACAGGTTTTCTTCGATCGCAGGCGATCGTGCGGACGGCCCGTCCGCTTGTTCGACGAAGTCGGACATAGAACGCTGATGGCTCGAGATGGACAGGTTTTCTTCGATCGCAGGCGATCGTGCGGACGAGCCGAAAAAGCGTCGAAGAAAGAATCGAAGCTCTTAACCGGGAGCGCGGACGGCCCGTCCGCCTGTTCGACGAAGTCGGACATAGAACGCTGATGGCTCGAGAAGGACAGGTCTTCTTCGATCGCAGGCGATCGTGCGGACGGCCCGTCCGCCGGTTCGACGAAGTCGGACATAGAACGCTGATGGCTTGAGATGGATAGGTCTTGTTCGATCGCAGGCGATCGTGCGGACGAGCCGTCCGCGCTCCCGGTTTATCGATCGAAGTAACGCGAAATAACATCTTTTAGACCAAACATTAAGAGTTCTGCAACCTCAACCTTGCGCTTCCAAATCTCCAATCTTCAGGCTTCTTGCAAAAGCCGGCTTTGACCGGGTTCATTTCGATATATCTTATGGTATCGACATAGTGATCATGATCCCGGATATACCTGTCAAAATAGTCTTCCTGCCAAAACTGCCCATTTCGCTTGAGGACTTTGTTCGCGGAATGCGACGTAAACGACTTGTGGTTTTTCATTATTTTGGAAAGCGGAAAACCCTCGATTGGTTTAATAAGGAAATGTGTATGGTTGGGCATTATTACCCACGAAAGGAGTCGGTATCGTATTGAATCCCAACGCAACAGTGATTCTTCGGCAATCGCAGCAATATCCGGGCGGTTTAGCCAGCAACTCCCGTATCCCTGATCGAGATACTTGTTAATACGCTCGTAAAGGAGCTGTTTTGCATACTCGTCATTCTCGAAATCGAGATTACGCTTCCATTTTTCCAGGACCTTTTTTGGCAATGCATCGCCGAGGTGAAGAGTTATGAACTGGCAGATCTCGCCCCCGTCGAAGTGGGGAAGATAACCTCGAGAGTGCCAGCCCCTTGGTGAGGAAGAGGTTTTCATTTGGGGTCTCCTTGGTTCTTTTGGGTAGTTTACATGTTGCTTGGCTTTCTTGTCATTTTTTCCCGGACGAGCCGAAAAAGCGTCGAAAAAAATCGAAGCTCTTAACCGGGAGCGCGGACGGCCCGTCCGCCTGTTCGACGAAGTCGGACATAGAACGCTGATGGCTTGAGATGGACAGGTCTTCTTCGATCGCAGGCGATCGTGCGGACGAGCCGAAAAAGCGTCGAATAAAAGAATCGAAGCTCTTAACCGGGAGCGCGGACGGCCCGTCCGCCTGTTCGACGAAGTCGGACAAAGAACGCTGATGGCTCGAGATGGACACGTCTTGTTCGATCGCAGGCGATCGTGCGGACGAGCCGTCCGCGCTCCCGGTTCCAGACCAGAGATTTATGCGGCCCGAGTTCTTTGAATGCGATGAATTAACAAGATATTTTAACTCACAAAACTCACAAAACTCACAAAACTCACAAAACTCACTAAACTCAATAAGAAATAGCCTTAAACAGCAAAGGAAATGTCGCCAGGGACTGTCCGCGGTACTGTGGACGGAATCCGAACAGGACGATCTTCCCGCGGCCGATCTTTACCTCGACAAGCGCCGCCTTGCCGGCGATCTTCTCTTTTCCGAGCGCCCAGCCCGAGAGCAGTATTTTTTCCGGATCGTCCGGGTATTTGGCGATAACGCGGGCAAAAAGAGGCCTGCCTCCGTTGCTCTTGATCTCGAAAACGGGTGACCGTTCGAACCAGGCGATCGACTCGGCTTTCATGTCTTTCGCGATAGGGTGCCCGGTATCGAGTTCGGTCCGAAGAATTGAGCCGGGAATAAAGAAGTCCCTTTGTTCCCAGTCTTTGGCAATATTTTCCACCGGCAGCTCGAACTGCTCGATAGCGAAGTCCGACGAGCGGTTTAGAAACACGAGCGTTCCACCCTCCTCGACAAATTTTCTGAGTCTCGCAACGCCCTCCGTACCGAGGCCGCCGACATACTCATCGGGCATCTCATCTTTTTCATAGCCGTTGAGGATCTGGTCAGGTGATTGATCGGGGATGACAATTGAAGTGATCGTCTGCGGAGTTAGATCTTCAGGTGTGACTTTCCCTATAACGGAATCGCAACTGCGTGCAAAATAAGTCCCATAATTGAGAAGGACCCAGCGCGTCCAGCCCTCATCCATCGATGGCGTATGAGTTTGAAGAGTTGCAGCGTTCAGCGGGTCTTCGCAGGCCGGTAGCGTCACAATACTTTTTCGGGGGAGCGCGCCTCTCACGTAGTCACTTTCCTTAATAGTGTTTGTGAGCGGTATTACAGTCATGCCGTTTAGAAGTGCGAGATTGTGAGCGGTGACATCGTAGGGGGGGACCGGTTTTCCATTATCATCCAGCAAGTTCGGATATTCGATCTCGTCCATCATTGCGCGAGCAAAAGAGGAGTATGGTTGAACTAAATCAACGACATAAGCAAGATTTATTGAATTTTCACCGTACTTAAACTCGTTGACCAACTGTACTTCGACACCGCCACGTTTTAGTGCTGCGGCCAACTCCCCATGGCTGCTGAGTCTAAAGGCATAACCATTCAATTCCCCATCCTTCCTTGGCCGCGTTGCGTCGTAACCGATCTTGTTGAATCGTGCCAACCACTTCTCTCGGTTCGCCGAAGCGTG
>JAOTWT010000421.1 GCA_029862725.1 Acidobacteriota bacterium
TTAAGACGTATCCTCGACTCCGACACAGTTGAATCCGATTTCAAATCGGCGGTCTTGAGATTTTATGACGAAACATTCGAGGTCATCGGCAAGAACGCCGTCGAGGGCAGCGGAACATCCGACGCTGAAAAACTTGCGGCTGCGCATTCTGAGCACGTTTTGAGAGACTCCGGCGCAAATGCCGCCGCGCGAATCGCCCTGGCGATTCTCAACAAGGAGCCGAGGGGTTTCTTTATGGCCGAATTCGATGGCGGTAAGCGTGATCGGTTTAGTTACCTATTTGATCCGCAAACCAGGATACCAACGGCAAATTTCGATATAAACGGAGGCGAGTCAACGCTTGTATATTCCTATTCGAATGATCTGTTTGACAACGAAGTCTGGTTGGCCTCGCATTCGATGTCCGATTACGAGAAGGGCATCGCGTCGTACTCGGATCTCAACGATTTGGTCGATATCACTCACTATGACGCAACACTGGATCTAACGAACCCTTCGAAACGTCTCGGGCTCCTGACAAAGGTCCGGCTCAAATCGAGAGTGGACAATCTCCACGCGATACCTTTTAAGGTCGGCGAAAACCTGGGGGTCTATGACGACCAGCGCAAAGACAAGCAGATGCGAGTTAAGGCTGCTTCGCTTAATGAAAAGCCTCTGGATTTTGCGCAGGAAGAATGGGAGGGCGGATTCACGGTTTTTCTGGCGGAACCATTGAAGGCCGGAGAGGAAATCGAAATCTCGCTGGAGATGGAAGGGGATTTTGTGAGGGAACCGGGAAACCTGCCTAATTGTCATTATCCGCGTTCAAACACGAGCTGGTACCCGCGGCATGGTTATCTGGACCGGTCAACTTACGACTTGACGTTCAAGCATGCTAAGAAGAACAGGATTGCGGCTGTCGGTCGACGAGTTAGCGAGGGGCCGTCAAGCGAAGACAAGGATGTCTATGTTACGAAGTATGAGATGAGGTACCCGATCAGCCTTGCAACCTTCGCATTGGGGCCTTTTGAACGCCACAATGAGGAAATAAAGTGGGACAACGGCGACCCGGCCACAGAGTTGGAGTTCAATTCCCTTCCCGGTGCGTACGTGCAGCTAAAAGAGAGCTTTGTGCTTGCCGAACTGAACAACTCCGTCAGATACTTTCACGCGCTTTTTGGGCGATATCCATATGACACGTTTAGCGCCACGTTTCATCCGTTTGGATTCGGACAGGGCTTTCCATCGATGCTCATGATCCCGGCTACCGATCGTGCGAGCAAATACACCTATGCGTTTGTTTCGCACGAGACAGCACATCAGTGGTGGGGCAACATCGTTGCGTGGAGATCTTACAGGGACCAGTGGCTGAGCGAGGGTTTTGCAGAGTATTCAGGCGTTTTGTACACAAATCTGAGGGCAAATCCGAAAGCTGCTTCCTCTTTGATCGACCAAATGAGAAGCGAGATCAAGGACCCGCCGCGGACGACCCTGGGCATCGGAAAAGGAAAACTAGCGGAAGTAGGCCCTTTGATCCTCGGCCATCGTTTGCGTTCGAAGAAAACCCTGAACGCATATGGCGCCTTGATTTACGCAAAGGGCGGACTCACCCTGCGGATGCTTCATTTTCTATTTAGCGAACCCGGAAACGGGGATGACAAGGCCTTTTTTGACATGATGAAGGATTTTGTGAATACAAACCGCAATGGGATCGCATCGACCGATGATTTCCGCGCGATCGCCAACAAACATTTTGTTAACACCCAGATCGCGAAGAAATACAATCTGCAGGACCTTGACTGGTTTTTTGCACAATGGGTTTATGGGACTGACCTTCCTTCATACAAACTCGAATACGAAATCATCGATAATTCGGACAAATCGGTCACGGTTAAGGGCTCGGTCATACAGGAAAATACCGGTGAAAAGTTCTTTATGCCGCTTCCGCTCGTTTTCGATTTTGGAAACAAGCAGGTGGCGCGAGGCACGGTACACGCCTTTGGGCCGAACACACCGTTCTCAATAAATCTGCCGGTCAGGCCAAAGAAAGTTGAATTGGATCCGGATAAATGGATATTGTCGGAAAAAACTTCTGAAAAACAAATAAAATAAAGTTTTCCGGGCAGCGCGTTTCCGACATATTCTGTTTTGGAACCCGGCGGGGAGAGTTCTTAAAAAGACCCGTGGACTTTTGGACCTCAAGACCGGCAGATTCATTGGCCGTTGAGCACAATTCTTTACGCAAATCTTATGAAAACTCTAATAAAAAACGGACGAATCGTAACGGCGGTCGATGACTACTCGGCCGATATCTTTATCGACGGCGAGACCGTAACAACTATTGGAAATTCGCTTGACATGGAGGCCGACCGCGTTATCGACGCGACAGGCAAGCTCGTCATCCCGGGCGGAATCGATCCGCACACACACATGGAGCTTCCGTTTGGCGGGACCGAATCCGCCGACGATTTTTGGACGGGAACCCGGGCTGCAGCGTATGGCGGGACAACTACGATCATCGATTTTGCGGTCCAGACGAAGGGCGAGTCGATGATTGCCGGCGTCGACAAATGGCATGCCAAAGCCGAGGGCAAGACGGCGATCGACTACGGGTTCCACCTGATTACGACCGATTTTGAGGACAGGCATCGCGAGGAGATGCACACCCTGATCGACGAGGGAATCACGAGCTTTAAGCTCTTTATGGCATATCCCGGCGTGTTCCTGGCCGACGACGCGACGATCTTCCGGGCAATGTCCGAGGCCGGCAGCCGCGGCGGCCTTATCTGCATGCATGCCGAAAACGGGATCGTTATCGACGAGATCGTCAAACGGGCTCTCGCCGAAGGCCGGACCGCTCCCAAATATCACGCGTTGACCCGGCCAACCGTCGCCGAAGCCGAAGGCGTGCACCGTGCGATCGCGATCGCCGAGATGGCCGAGTCACCGGTCTATATCGTTCACCTGAGCTGCGAGGACGCCCTTAACCAGGTCCGCGAGGCGAGGGACCGCGGGATTCCGGCGTTTGCCGAAACATGCCCGCAGTATCTGTTCCTTTCCATCGATGATTATGGCGAGACATTCGAGGGTGCGAAGTATGTGATGACCCCCGCATTGCGCGAAAAGGAAAACCAGGCCGAACTTTGGAAAGGCCTCAAAATGGATGACTTACAGGTCGTCTCGACCGACCATTGCCCGTTCTGCATGAAGGAGCAAAAGGAACTCGGAAAAGATGACTTTTCACTGATCCCCAACGGCGCGCCGGGCGTCGAGAACCGCATGTCCCTGATCTACAACGGCGGTGTTCACGAAAACCGTATATCGCTCAACCGCTTTGTCGAGATAACTTCGACCGCCGCCGCCAAGATGTTCGGCATGTTCCCCAAGAAGGGCACCATCGCGGTCGGGAGCGATGCCGATATCGTGATTTTTGATACCGAAAAGAGCCAGA
>JAOTWT010000422.1 GCA_029862725.1 Acidobacteriota bacterium
GTGCGCGTTATAGTTCTGGCTGCCGATAATCTTCTCGGTGAATTTGTAGTATTGATAACCGAGGTTAAAGTCGACAAAACGGTTGATCTTCATTGTCAGCCTCGCTTCCGGCGATTGAAACGATATCGGGTAATTTCCGTCGATCGTAAATGCCGAAGCCGAGAAGAAGTCGCCCGAGCCGGTGTCCTTTGCTATCCGGTAGCTGCCAAAAAACGATACCCGGTTATGCGGCCGGACCCACGCATCGACGTGTCCGAAATTGCTGCGTAGCCTATAACTGCTCACTCCTTGGCCGCTAGCCCCGGTCACTGGGAATATAACCGAAGTCTCGCTTGTGACCCTGTTATGCGTAAATCCACCGCTGAAGGAAGCCTTCGCATTCGGGTTCCAGTCAAACGAGGCCGATACATTCCGCGAGCGGGTGTCGGCCACAAATGCCGCCGGAAGCATCACATTAGGCCGGCCCGGATTGTTGTTCTCCTTGAGCTGGAACGAAAAACCAAACGACAATTCCTCAATCGGATTGAACCGGTTTTTGATGCGAAGATTTGTAAAATCGTAATTGCCCAAACGCGTGAACGCATTGTCAGCTTCGCCGTGCTCGACATCGAACAAGATCGTCCACTTCTTGGGAACCGGCGAGGCCTTTAAGCCAGCGATAAGGGAATTCGTTTTATTTTCAGCCGTTTCAGAGGACCCTGAGGCGGAGCCGTTGGTCAAATCCGTATCAATATGGCTGAGGATGACGCGTCTGTCTGTGTAGCGGTAACCTGCATATGCTGAAAAATAACGGTTAAAATCGTAAGACCCTTCCAGCGTGTTTGTGTATCTCCTGAAGTTCGTAAACCGATAGACCGCGTCATTGGCAGTCGATCTCGGCAACGGTACCCCTCCGGCGGTCGTTCTCATTAACGATTCGAAGAGTTCATTGCCGCCCGTTATGCGGTAAGAATTCGCGCTAAAGGTATTGGAGATCGTAAATTTATCCGTGACAAAAAAGGTAACGCCGATGTCCCCGAGAAGATTAGGACGTTCCGCATTGCCGAATACGTCGGATTGCTCAAGAACCACAATATTACCGAAGCGGTCACGACCCGAAAGCATCTCGACCATGTCGAAACTCGATTTCGAATTGGAATAGATCAGACGGCCTGTAAAATCGACCTTTTTATCAAATGTCCGGTGAATCGTAAGGCTGTGGTAATTGGCGCTGCCGCGTTCAGGGATCAAACGGCTGAAAGTATTGAACGAAGAGTTGGGATTCGGATTATTGCCGAGCTGCGGCATATCGATCCGGTAATCCGTTTTGTCATAAAACTTCCGGTAGCCCTCGGTAAACGAAATGTTGAACCCAAGGACGCTTGCGTCGACACCGAAACGGAAATCCTTCGAATCGCTGTCGAACGTCGAGTTGATCGGAAACTCATCCCGGTCATAGTCGTAAGTTAATGTGACCGGTCCCGTTTGATTGTTAAACGAGTACCCGAATCGAACGTTTATGTCCCTTTGCGGAAACAGGGTGACATCGAAATCGCCGAGGTTCCGTTTTGTGTTGCGGTTGTGCTGATTCAGCGCCAGATTGGTCAGGTTGTTAAAATACGACATTCTCCTGACGGATCCGTCAAATCGATAGAAATCGTACTTCTCCATACTGATGCGGGCGTAACCGTTGGGATCGGCGTTCCATCCGGACCCAGTGATCATCAGCGTATCAAACGGTTCGCCGCCGGAATCCTTGGCGGTGATCAGCAGGCTCGAATCAAACAGCCGCAGACCGGAACCATAGTTAAGGTCGCTACGGTATTTGTTCTCGTTCCCGTTTACATCCCTTCCGCGGACGCCTATTTCAAAGCTTGATTTTACACTGTAGTTGCTTTCGTTATCCGTCGTTTGTGTTGTCGCTGACGATGTGTCGCCGCCGTTCGTCGCGGCCGTTACCTCGCTGGAGGTAGAACCAACCGTCGTTTCCTGCGCCGCCAAATCCACAACCAGAAACGAAAGACACATCGTAAGCAGCGCTATCAGCGCCATTCTCTTATGGTTTGATTTATTGTGTGTCATTGAAGTTCCTCCCAATTGCCCTTCTATCTAAAGAAGGCCGGGTGTGTCTGCGAGCCATGGATTTTGACGTGGCAGATTGTACAGTTCTGATACCTGACATTGTCCTGACGGTGAAAACCCGGAGCTCCAGGAGCAAGGTCATCCTCAAAGATCGAACTGTGACATTCGAGGCATAGCTGTCTGACCTGGTTCCGTTTTAGCATCTTCGGATTGCTCGATCCGTGCGTGTTGTGACAAGTAGCGCAACCCTCGACTGTAATCGGAAGGTGCTCGTAAACAAACGGCCCCTTCTTGTCGGTGTGGCACTTGATACACGCTGCGTCGCCGCCGACTGCGAGCCTTGCGTTCTTTAGTTCGAAATCGCCATGGGCATTGTGGCAGTCGCTGCATTTCATCTGTCCTTCGAGGACCTTGTGATGGAACGGTTGGCTAAACTGGGATTTCGTCTGGGCGTGGCAGCTGATACAAAGCTGAGGTTCGCTGACCTTCAGCATTTTTTCAGTTCCGGTTCCCGGCTTGAAGTCCGAGTCAATGCCGGCATTCGTGATCGAACCGATTTGAGTCGGATGGCTCGCAGCACCGTGCGCGGAATGGCAGTCGGTACAACCGACGTTGTTTCGCCAGTGATCGCCGCGGCGGAACTTATTGTGGTCTTCTTTTCCGGCGTGGCACGTCAGACACGATTCTGAAATCTGTTTTGATGTCTTGTTCGTAAAAGAGATGATCTGTGATTTGTCTCCGCCGCCGTCGACATGATTCTTGCCGGGGCCGTGACAGGACTCGCAACCCTGCACTTTTCCTTCCCAGCTTCCCAGTTTTGCAAGTTTTGCATGTTTGGTTTCCGAGAAACTCTTAAACTGGTCTTCGTGGCATGCCGCGCAGGTTTCACTTCCGACATAATCGTCAGCGTTCGTGTTTGGCAATACGTGCGGGACATCCCGCGGGTCGATTCCGGTTGTTCCATCGACTTTTGGGAACGTCGAAGAAATCAGCCATAGAACCGAAAAGACGGTAAAGATACCAAGCAAAGCGAGTTTAATATTTTTTCTTGAAGCCATGTTGTCGCCTCCATTTTCGCTTTGGCTTTAAACTTCTAAACCAAAGTAAAACTAATTCTTAGAACATATTACGGTAGAATTACGGGGGCGTAAGTGAGCCTTGTCACGGTAGTTTTGTGATGCGCGTCACATAGCGAGCGGAGCAAATAAATCTAAACCTTGAAAGTGGTAGCGGCGAACAGATTCGTGGATTCACAGATGTCGGCACCGAGGATCTCACACACCCTGAATCCAGCCTTGGGATAAAGCTCGAGAAAATGCATAAACTCCTTCATTTCAATTGTTTGGAAACAACAAGCAGTAACTG
>JAOTWT010000023.1 GCA_029862725.1 Acidobacteriota bacterium
ATCAAAATTGCGCTTGGATCGGGTTTTCCCCTGGACGAAACGCTCTCGATGGAAGTCCGCGGACGCAATCTGATCGAAGGAATTCCGAAGACGATTACCATCACGGACGAAGAAGTGCGTGAAGCTCTATCAGATTCCGTGTCGACGATCGTCAACGCGGTTCGGGTCGCACTTGAAAGGACCCCGCCCGAACTTTCAGCCGATATTGTGGAAAGAGGTATCGTACTAACGGGCGGAGGCGCCTTGCTTAAGAATCTCGACAAGCGTCTCATGATCGAGACCGGGCTCCCGGTCGTCGTTTCGGACGACCCACTTTCTTCCGTCGTTTTGGGAACGGGCAAGATGCTTTCCGATATTGAGTTGCTGAAACGTGTGAAATGGGACAACTCCTTGATGACGGGCAGTTAATCGTTCCATCTATGGTGCGCGGCCGCACTGCGTTTGGGACAGCTTTCGTTGATGGATGCCGGTAGAAAGAAGCCAAAAAGAAGTCTGGAGGTTGACGCCGTGGCTGATGCTTGCCTTGCTTCTCGGCAACTTCGTCTTGATGGCGTTTGACGCTCGTGCGGAAAACCGCGAACGTGTTGTCCGTGTCTGGGTCCAAGCCGCCGCAAACTTTATTCAATCACCTGTAACCTATGCAAGCTCGGCGGTTACGGGCTTCTTTACATCGATCGTCAGTCTCCGTTCGGCACAAACTGAGAACGACAAGCTCAAGCTGGAAATCCAGAAACTCAGCGTCGAAGTCCAAAAAAACAAGCAGATCGCCGACGAGAATATCCGGCTCAAAAACCTCCTCGAATTAAAACAGCAGGACGAATACGATATTTTGACCGCCCAGATCATCGGACGCGACTCATCAGCATGGTTTGACACCGCGATAATCGACCGCGGAAGCCTCGAAGGCGTCAAGCTCAATATGCCGATCGTGGTTAACGGTGGACTCGTCGGCCGGGTTACGGCGGTGAGTCCCCTCACCGCCCAGATTGATCTCATTACGCGCGACAAATCTGCACTTGGCGCGATTGTCGGTGAAATCGGACAGCCAAACGCACTCGGGGTGGTACGTGGTGAGGGGGTAAGGGAAGGCCTCAAGATGGATTATGTCCCGGGTTATATCGAGGTCCGGAAGGGCGACATCGTATATACGACGGGGCAGGGCGGTGTTTACCCGCCGGGCCTACGGGTAGGTGTGATCACAGAGGTCAGGACCGGATCGGCGACTGTGCCTCACCAGATCTTTATCAGGCCGAGCGCGAAGATCTCAGCGATGCAGGAGGTGGCCGTTTTGCTCTACACGGCTCCGGAAAAAGCGAAATACGAAGAGGCGTTGCCAAACGCGGTCAAGGAAGACGAAAAGGCCGGAAACTAAGAAGCCGGCGATTATCGCAGTAAATGGAACAGGTTAAGATAACAGTCGCACTCGTGATCGCGATCCTGCTTCAGTGGACGTTGAGGAACATCGCTGAGCCATTTGCGTATCTTGACCTGCCTTTGATAATCGTCGTTTATGCGGCCCTCCAGAGAAATGCGATCCGGGCAATCATCTTCGGCACTATCGCCGGGATCGCCGTCGACGCATTGAGCGGCGGCCTGCTGGGTGCCAACGGCTTCTCGAAAACGCTTGTCGCTTACGCTGTTTCGGAGATCGCCAGAAGGGTCTATCTCGACAACCTTCTATTGCGGATTCCCATCATAGCGGGTGCATGTTTGCTGGACGATCTGGTGTATTACGGGATGCATAGGCTGCTTGGTCAGAGTATCGGGGCCCCGCTTCTCGAGACCATGGCCTACACGATTATCGGGACTACGATTGCCGGAACATTCATTTACCTGTTCCTCGATAGTTTTTCGTCTCAATCGATAAAGCAGAAGCGCCGGGAGTTCTTTGCGCCGCGGAGGCAAACCCGCCGGCGCAATCCGATTCGTTTGGGCAGGAAGTAAAGGGAAGAATTTCAGTGTTCTAAGAAAATGAAACTCCACGATTATTCACAGAATCTAGCAGCCAGGGTCAGTTCGATCCAGATAATAGGATTCGTCTTGCTGGCGATACTCGGTGTGAGGCTGTATCACTTACAGATCAACAAGGGCGAGTACTATCGCGACCGCGCTGAAAACCAGCGTATTAGGACAATCAGGATCCCCGCTCCTCGCGGTGCGATTTTGGACCGGAACGGCATCCTTTTAGTTGATTCGCGTTCGACTTACAACGTCACGCTTAATCACGAACCGATAAAAAATATCGATGTCAGCGATCGGATCGATGAATATGCGCGCGGACTCGGTGTTGACCGGGAGTATCTAGATGAGCGCTTCGAACTCGTCAAGAACCGTCCCGAGTACGAAACTATGGTTTTGAAGGAGAATGCGACCCTCGAGGACATCACCTGGGTCGAAACGCATTCTCTGGAGTATCCTGAACTGCGCATTCAGCTACAGCCGCAGCGTTTCTACCCTTTGGGTGAAAGCCTCGCACATGTACTTGGCTATGTCGGGGAAATAAGCCCGAAACAACTGGAAAAGCCCGAATATCAAGAGAAGGGCTTCAGGCCCGGCGACATTATCGGAAAAGGAGGCCTTGAGCAATACTACGACGAATATCTACGAGGAGTGCCGGGGTATAGAAAGGTAATCGTCGACAGCCGCGGAAGGGTCCAGAGCCAGATCGAATCAGTACCGCCTCAGGCAGGACAGGACCTTGTGACGACGATCGATCTTCGCATCCAGCGTGCCGCCGAACAGCAGCTCGCCAAATCTGCCACAAAACGGGGTTCGATCATTGCCCTCGACCCGCGCAACGGCGAGGTCTACGCGATGGTCTCGGCACCGTCATTCGATCCAAACGTCTTTGTCCAGGGCAGCGCGACTCCCGAGGGTAGAAAACAGATCGCCGCTTATTGGCAGAACGAGGAACGCCCGCTTTTCAACCGCGCGATTCAGGGCAGATATCCTCCAGGCTCGACCTGGAAAATACCCGAATCGGTCGCGGCCCTCAGGCAGGGTGTTGTCACCGTCACAAATTCGAATTTGGCTTGCGGCGGAGGCATCAGGATCGGAAATAAATTCACTCGCTGTATGGGAAGCCATGGCACGCCGCCGCTCAAGTATGCGATCACAAAATCATGCGACGGATATTATTACAGACTCGGCCTGAAGATGGGCATTGACGGCATGATAAAGATGGTCGAGACCTTCGAGTATGACAAGCGAACCGGTGTCGATCTGCCAAACGAGAAGATCAGCCGGACTCCTAAATATTATCGTAAGGCAATTGAAAAAAGGTATAACGGACGCTGGGTTGACATTGAAACCGTCTTCGCATCGATTGGCCAGGTGACTGTCGATGTTACTCCGATTTCGATGCTCCGTGCTGTTTCGAGCGTCGGTGTCGGCGGGAAACTACAAACGCCCCATTTTCTGAAGGAATTTAAGGAAATCGGTGCAGTCGGCGACCGCGCTACTTCGAATTACGTAGAAGGCAGAAAAGGATTCGGCTATACGGCCCCGAAACTGACGACAGTAACAATGACACCAGAACAGAACAAACTCGTTTTGGACGGTATGTACGATGTGGTCAACGGGGGCGGCACTGCTACGAGTGTCTCGCTGGGACCTGAATTCCCGATCGCGGGGAAGACCGGTACCGCCCAGGTTACAGAACTTGGAAAAGACACCGGGCGGCTTAAAGATCATGCCTGGTTTGTCGGATTTGCGCCTGCCTACGCTCCGGAACTTGCGGTGATCGCGATTATTGAGAACGCTGGATTTGGCGGGTCCCATGCCGGACCCGCGGTTAAGGGTGTTTTTCAGGCGTTTAGGGATCCCTCGTCGGTGGATATGGGCGGGGAGGCTACTGAAGAAAGCGATAGTCCCAATGACGAAAATACTCGCGCGCAGCCGGATGCCGCTGCGACCGCGGGGCGGGTTCAACGACTCTCCGGTTTGATACGACGCAAAGCAGACTGATGGTTGCGATTATCGAGAAAAGACAACTTAGGGATTTCGACTGGCTTACGGCCGTGGTCGCGATGGCGATCGTCTGCTTTGGAGTCTGGCAAATCTACAACGCACAGCCAACCCAATCCTACTGGACAAAACAGATCGTTGGTCTCGTGATTGCGATTATTGTTCTGGCTGTCGTTGCATCGACCGATTATCGACGCCTGATTGATGCGGCTCCCGTTTTTTACGCCCTGGGACTCTTGCTCCTTGTACTGGTACTGATTCCGGGTCTTGGCGTCAAGGTAAATGGGCAACGGGCCTGGCTCGCCGTACCCTTTATCGGCCGCTTCCAACCGTCGGAATTCGTTAAGATCCCGGTCGTCCTGATGCTCGCAAAGTACTTTGGAAACCGGCGACTCGGAAATCTAAGGATTAAGGAAATCTTCTTTGGGGCCGCGATTCTGGCGGCTCCGGTCTTCCTGATACTTCTCGAGCCGGACTCGGGCCAGGTGATCACCTATTTTCCGCTGCTGGCGGTTGTCTTGTATTTGTCGGCAGTGCGTATGAGATATGTTGCCATCGCGATCGGGTTGATGGCGATCCTTGTGCCCGCTGCATATTTCGTGGGAATCCAAACGGGAACCATCAAGGGATACCAACGCGAGCGAATCGAAGTGATCCTGGATCCTGAAAACGCAGATCCGAGAGGATACGGCTATCATACCTTTCAGTCGATGATAACGGTTGGAAAAGGGCGGTTAACGGGAATCGAGGGGGACGGAGGCATGTCGCAGAGCGTATTGAAGTTCCTGCCTGAGCCCCACACTGATTTTATTTTTGCTGTCACCGCTGAAAACACGGGATTTGTGGGCTGTATCTCGCTGCTGTTGGCCTACGGCCTATTGCTTTCGCGCTTGGTTGTCGGGGCCCGCGAGGCCCCGGATCGTATCGGTATGCTCGTAATTATGGCAATCGTCGGTGCGATTACGTTTCAAATATTTATGAACGTCGGCATGGTACTCGGATTTCTTCCGGTAATCGGGGTCCCATTGCCCCTTATGAGCTCGGGGCTATCATCGATCTTGTCGACGTTTATTGCGATCGGGTTTGTGATAAGTGTTAAAATGAGGCGATTTGTAAATTAGAGGTATTATTCATGGCTAATTCCATATCCGGTCCAAAAATGACAAAGGAAGTAAGCTCGGTTAGTAACGGCCGGCGTGGCGCCTGGGCATATTTTTGGTTTCCCGTTGCGCTGATGCTCTCGTTGGCCGCCGGCGGCATGACGGGAGTACTGGGCTCTTATTATTTGAACAATTCGAGATACGCCACCGAGGTGTCGGCACTTGCGACATACCGGCCTCCGCAGGTAACAAAAATCTATGCCGATGACGGAGAAACCGTACTCGCAGAGTTCGCGATCGAGAAAAGGATCCCGATAAAAGAAAAAGACATACCGAAAAGGGTTGAGAATGCTCTCCTCGCGATTGAGGATTACCGTTTTTATGATCACATGGGTATCGATCCCTATCGTATCATCGGTGCCGTGTTTAGGAATGTGACGACCGGCCGAAAAGAGGGAGCTTCGACGATAACGCAGCAACTTGCGAAAAACCTTTTCCTGACCAGGGAACAGACCTATACGAGAAAGGCCAGCGAGTGGATGATGGCGCTTGAGATCGAACGTTTTTACACCAAACGCCAGATCCTTGAGATGTATATGAACTATGTCTTTCTCGGTGCCGGTTCATATGGTTTCGAGGCGGGTGCGCGGACGTATTTCGGCAAGACCCTGAAAGACCTCAATCTCGAAGAGGCCGCTCTGCTGGCCGCGATTCCCAAGTCGCCGGAATATTCGCCCACACGCAATTCAGGCAAGGCGCGGATGAGGCGGGACATTGTCCTGGACCAAATGGCCAAGTACGGCTATATAAGCAGGTCGGAGGCTGAAACGGCAAAGGCTAAACCGATTAAGCTCGCTGATTCCGCTTACTACCAGGCCCTGCCTAAGTCGACTGCCTGGGATTACCCGGTAGAGGAAATTCGAAAATATTTAGAGCAGAAATATACAACCCGTGTCGCACAGGGCGGACTTGAGGTGTTCACATCGATCAATGTCGAGGCACAAAAGATCGCGACAAGCTCGATTCGCGAAAGGCTCCGCGCGTTTGACCGAGGCCGCGGGTGGAGATCCGAATACAAGGACATATTGGTCGACGAAAACGATCAACCGCTAACTGATGAGAAGGCGAGGGAGCGGAGCCTGAAGTCCTTCAAACACGCGGACTGGTACGGCGATGAATACGCGAAAGGTGAGTATATCAAGGGCCTGGTCATGAGTACGAACAGGACGGCGGATGTTGCCACCGTAAGATTCGGCCAGTATTCGGCAAAGGTTACGAAAGCCGATATGGGACGCGCTCCAAAGGGACCTTCTTCGGAACTCAGGCCGGGGTATCTCGCCGAGTTCCTCGTAGAAGAGGTCGACGAGGATAACCGGACGCTGAAGGTAAAACTTTCCCAGGTACCACTAATTCAGGCGGCGATAACTACGATTAATGCAAAGACCGGCGAAATTGTTTCAATGGTCGGCGGATACGACTACCACACGAGCAAGTTTAACAATGCGACGCAGGGACTTCGGCAGACGGGTTCATGCTACAAACCATTTGTTTACGCGGCCGCGTTAGAGCACGGCATCACCCCGGACATGCTCGTCAGCGGTGCCCCGATTCGCCGCGGCGGCTGGCAGCCGCACAACTACAACGGGACGACCAGCCACCCTAACGTGCCGATGAAAATTGCGTTGGCGAAATCATATAATCTCGCTGCCGTGCATTTGCTCGACCAGGTGGGGGTCCAGTCTGGTGCGCAGATGGTGCGCCGCCTCGGTATCACGAACCCTATGGCGCCCAGTTTGCCGTCGGCGCTCGGAGCGAGTGAAGCTTCACTTGTCGAAATGGTCTCGGCCTACTCGACATTCCCAAACAAGGGCGTTCGCGTCCAGCCGCATCTGGTCCGCAAGGTACTCGACCGCGACGGGAAGGTTCTCGAAGAATGGGAGAAGACCACTTATAAAGTTACGAGCGAGTATGTCGCGCTTTCGATGGTCGAAATGATGAGAGGTGTTACACGGGCCGGAGGTACGGCACCCGGTGCGAATGCGGCGGGTCATCAGTTGGCGGGGAAGACGGGGACCGTTAACGATCACACCGATGTCTGGTTTATCGGTTACACACCGACCTATGTCACCGGCGTCTGGATGGGCAACCCGCGTGCCAAGACGTCGTTGGGCAGAGGGATGACCGGCGGGGGCGGGGCGCTGCCATTTTTTAATGCTTTCATGAGCAAGTTCATGAAGGACAAGCCGCGCGATTCCTTCCCGAAGGCTCCCGGCATTCCCCAGGAAATCAGGTCATTGGTGGAACAGCGAAAACGCGAACAACTCGAGAAACTTGAAAAAGCGGAAGCAGCGGGCGTTAGGGTTGGAGGGCGTTCTCAGAGCTCATCGAATTCGAACGCGAATGTCGCAACCGATGAGAACAGCAATTCATCGACGGCAGGAGACGACGGCAAAAAACCGCCTGCCGGTACTTCAAATCCGGCGAATCCCGGAAATAAACCGGGTGGTTCGACAACAAAACCGGCGACAACGCCGGCACCAAAGAGCACGCCTGCGAAAACGCCGGCTCCCAAGCCTTCACCAAATTCCCGGCGAGGGACTAAACGCAAGGGAAAAAAGGGAAACAATTAAACATCCCGCTCAAAGATAAAGGGGCTGCCTGAAAAGGCGGCCTTTTTTGCGCCATTTATCAATAATTCAGCATTTCGCCCTGTTCGGAAAACACCACAGCGCTTGGGAACGAATCCAGGATGTCGCGAATGGTCTTTGACTGACCGGTGGGTGGTACGTGGATGGCGACGACGGTCTTCGCCTTCAGTTCTTTGTTCAGGATGGCACGTCCGTCCTTGGACAGAAGGAACCAGTACGGAACGAAGGCGACATCAATCACCTCGTTTTCGAGCCCGAACGAACCGAAGTTTTCGGTAAAAATATCTGCGTCGCCGATATGAAGCAGTTTTTTGCCGTCGATCTCGATGAGGTGACCGAAGTTCTGGATATCACGGTAGGCGGGCAGTTTCGAGTTGGCGTGCAGGAGGCCCAGAAAACGAACCTTGAGTCCTTCGCCTTCATAGACTGCGGATTTCTTCCACTCGTGCTTGATCCGTATGAACTGCGAAGGGCTGGAGGCTTTTCGACCGGTCGAACCGGCAAGTTCGTCCCGGGCTTTGAGAACCTCGTCGATGACCTGGTCCGACGAAACGAGCGTTGCACTGCTGTTGTTCATCAGATGCATTGCGATTGATTCGGCATTGAAGTGGTCTCCATGGTTATGCGACACGAGTATCAAATTGAACCGGTTGTAAGGGTAACGCGAGCTTTCGATTTTTGAGAGTATGTCTTCAGGCGTGAACGCATATTCGGGTTTATAACGGCGGTGGATTGCGTCGAGCAGAATATGGTTCGAACCGGAATCAATCGATATACCCTCGTTAGCGATATACTTGATCGTTAGACCGTCTTGCACCGTCCCGGGACCGAAATCACCCCTGTCTGCCTGCCCACAAACCGTTGTAACCAGGAGCAGCAGAATGATGGAAAGTCTTAGCATTGACATATTTGATTCCTAGTCCTTGTTTTTTGTTTCGACGTAAAACGCCTTGTTGACTATCTTCCATTCGCCATCGATTTTCAGGAGGGTCATATAATCCACGAATCTCGCACCGGGGTAATCCAGGATGATTTTGCCGACCGCCGCGTTTCCGGAGACATCGACGCTCTCGATATGTCTTTTTCTCATCGCTTCATCCGCGGCCGGGGTGCCCTTCATACGCCCGATGTAATCCGAAAACTCGATCGTCGAGAATTTTCCGTCCCGCATATACATCAACTTGCCCTCGGTATGGAAGGCAGCTTTCATATACTCGGCTTTGCCGGTTTCATGGCCTTTCAAATAGCTCAACAGGGGTTTCTTAACGGCTTCTTCTTCGGAACTTCCGGCAGTAATCGTCTGGCCAAAATAAAACAGCCCGCAAAATACGGAAAATGTGATAAAGATAATTGCTCTTTTCATTTCTCGGCTCCTGAATTTAATTGAAATCTCAATACGAATGTTGTTTGGGAGAAAATCCGGTACTCGTCTACACCCATATAAAATACACCGGCCAACGCTAATTCGAAACACCGAATTCCATTTTGTCCAAAAAAAGCGGACCAGATCGGCCCGCTTTTTTCATTAACTGCAAAATCTGCCCAAATAATAGGGAAGCATCTTCCTCCACCATTCCCAGTCATGGCGAACATCGTGTCCCCAAAGCTCAAGAAGGTGCGGGATTCCCTTTGAATGAAGAACCGCTGAAAGCTCGCGGCTTCGATCCGGAGCTTCATAGTCACCCTGGCCGGTAACTATAACGATCGAATCGGCCCGCTGCAGGCGCGGGAGATGGTAGTCGTCATTCATATTCTTGAGATACATCATAGGATTATTGAAATAGACATTGTCGTCGTAATAGCTCTCGAGATATGTATAAATATCGTAACTGCCGCTCATCGCGATCGTACCCCTGTAAAGATCAGAGTGCTTAAAGTAAGTGTTCGCGGCGAGCATGGCGCCTAAAGAGGCTCCCGTCGTGAGAGGCTTTGCATCGTCGCCGGCCTCGTTCCGGATAAGCGGAAGGACTTCATTCGAGAGATAATTGTCGTAACGTGTAAGCATTTCGACCTTCCAACCCGGGTGCGATTCCTTGTTTAAGAGGCTGTATTTGTTTACCGAGTTTATGGAATAGGCACGGATCAGACCGGCATCGATAAAATCCCTGATGGAATCGATCAGGTGAAACCGTTCGTACTCAAGAAAGTCAGCGGCAGCGGTCGGGAACATCAAAAGCGGCTGGCCGGCGTGCCCATAGGAAACCAAGGGCATGTCCATACCAAGGTTGTGGCTAAACCACGAAGTGATCTCACGTCTCATACAATAACTCCATTAAAAGCGAATTGATGAGATTAATTGAATCGCCCGATTTTGGCAAGGTAAGCATAAGAATTCAGCCCGCGAAACACGCGAAAAAACGCGAAAAAGAATTCGGCTTGAGCAAGAAGTTCATGTTTTGCTCGTAAGCGTGACATCGCGATACAAAGATTCGGGATCGAGAGAAACCAGCCAGACAGTTATCCATCTTTTTTCGCGTTTTTTCGCGTGTTTCGCGGGGAAACCTCTTTCGCGGTTCTTAGTCCACCGTAATCTCTCTTGTCGTCTCGTTGTAACCGCCGTTTGCGACCTTTTTTCCGTCTTTACCGACAAGCCAGAGCCTGACGGTGTTTTTTCCTCTCTTCCAGCCGCTCAGCCACACAGGTTCCCATTTCTCGATTGTTTCGGTAGGTCCGCCGTTGATCGAGTAGTTGACCAAATATTCGCCCCCGTCGCCGGTCAGTTTTGCGTTTGAAAGCCAGAAATCGATCATTATTGCCTCTGCGCCGTCGCCCTTGTACTCACCCTTCGGCCTGCTATAGGTCAGCAGCGGCTTCGAAAAATCGACCGCCCCGGCCTGGCTGGCAGCCATATCCGCGCCTTCTTTCGGATCGGCGAGCTTTGTGCCGTTCGCATCGGTTGTCGGTTTCGATTCATCCGCGGCACCGTTCTTGACCGAAAACTTCAGGACCTTAAAGGCCTGTTCGTTCTTGTAGCTTTGGTGCCAGGGGCGAGACGGGAACATCCGCAGGGTGTGTTCGCCATCGGTGACGTTTCGAAGTTCGAATCCTTCGTCCCACATGTAATGAGCGGCGTAGGGTTGATTGTCGAGAATCACATGGACGTGGTTTCCGGTGCCGTCTTCCGCCTTGCCCATCGCGTAACCCTTGAGGTCGCCTTCGATCTTAACCTTTACCTTTACGGTCGAACTCTCGATAACCGCACCGTCTTTCGGCGATTCGACAAGGATCGAAGGTTCGGCGTTTTCCTGATCGCCGCGGGCCTCCATCTTTTTCTTAATCGAATCCGGAACCGGAACAACCCGAATCTTTTCGGCTGCTTCACCGGCGTCGGCAGCATTATTGTTGGCCGGATCGGTCTGTTTTCCGCATCCGGCGGCAAAGAGAGTGAGATTAACTGTTAATAAGAGGCAAAAATATTTCATTATTGATATTCCTTTTCGTTCCATGGTGTGTTCATGGAGACCTTGTAATGCGCCGCAAGATCAAAATGTTTAGACCGAACACCGGAGCGTGAGAGCTAATTTTCCTGTACCGCCGCCTTCTCTTTTCCGATCAGTTCAGAAACCCGTTCGACCCCGAACACATCGCAAAAATTCGCGATCAATCTATCCTCAACATCTTTCAAAGCGAGGTCACGGCCAAGAATTCGTTCCATCGTCGTAACCGGTTCTCCTTCACAAGAAATGATCCAGTCATAAAAGCTCAGGTCCGTACTTACGTTGAGCGCAAAACCATGGGTAGTCACCCAGCGTTTGATGTGCACGCCGATCGCAGCGACCTTTCCTTCCCTTGTATGAACTCCTGTAAGTCCTTCAATCCTAAACCCTTCGATCCCGAAATCAGAAAGGCTTCGGATCAAAACTTCTTCGATATCGCGGACGTACCTGTGCACGTCTTCACGGTCTGGAGTCAACGAAACGATCGGGTAGCCGACAATTTGACCAATGCCGTGATACGTCACTTTTCCGCCGCGGTTGGTTTCGAAGACCTTTACGCCTTTTGCCCAGAGGAGTTCGGCCGTCGCCAGAACCCCGTTTTCTTTGGCTCTGCGACCGAGCGTAAAGGTGTGCGGATGCTCGAGCAACAGAAGGTAATCAAGCTTGCGGTCGTTTATGACGCGCGTTTCAAGCTCTTTTTGGAGCTCAAGGCCCGATTCATAGTCAAATCTGCCAAGACGGCGAACTTGTAGGTCTCGTAGTTTCATCTTTATTATGTAGATTGTAGAATCAATCGCGACCATCCATCAACGTAAAAAAAATGAAAAAGATAATAAATACACGAATTCTAGTCGTCTCGGCCTTTATTCTCAGCCTGATCTTTTTGACAGCGGCCGACGTAACCGCGCAGCGTTCGACCAGGGCCCGGCGGGCAGCCGCTGCCGCGAAGAACAAGGCGGATTTAAAGAAAGGCGCCGAAGACGTCGCGATTCAGATCAAGAACATCACAAAGTTCGTATTCGTCCTTGGCGGAGTCGCCAGGGGTATCGAAGACATCGACAAAGACGTAAAGGCCGGCAAAGCGTCGCGCGCCGTCGCGCAGCAGAATGAAGAATTCAAAACCAATGTGCGCGCCAGCTTTAACGGAATCACGACGGGCCTTATAAAGCTGGAAGCCGATTTCAGAACGAAACCCGCCTTGCGAAAGTATCTGCTGGATATCGAGGGAGTGGCGGCCCGGAGTGTGGGCGCTGAAAATTTCGCACAGGCGGGACGTTTTAACGACGGCGGAAAAGAACTCCTGCTGGTTGTTGAGAGGCTTGCGGACACGCTGGTCGCGATGCCCTGAAGAAGGAGTCAGGATTCAGGAGTCAGGATTCAGGAGTCAGGATTCAGGAGTCAGGAGTCAGGATTCAGGATTCAGGAGTCAGGATTCAGGATTCAGGAGTCAGATCTCTTGACGACAATATTCAACAAAACTGCTTTGGTGCTAAGCGGTACGGCAAGCGCCTTAAGGATTCCAGCTTGTTGGAATTTCCCGCGACGAGGGACCCAAGCATTGAAAGTGTGTCAAGTAAAATTCAGTGCTCTTCTCCAATTACTCGGGTAATACGAATCTCAGTCTGATATATCAGCGATTTCCCTTGGGCAATTGTGTTTCAACGGCTTCCGATGCCTTGTCTTTTTCCGGAGCAAGCCCAAGCTTCTGGCGAATAAACTTCTCGGCTTCCTCTTCAATCAACTCCCCGTTTGCGACAAAAGCCTTTTCAACCAGGGTGTCTCCTTTCTCCTTAAACTCGCCCGGCGCAAGGAATATATTCCAGGGTGTCGCCCACTTGCGCGTGTCGCCCGTCGCAGTGCGGTACTTGTAATGGAGGGTCGATTTGCGTTCCCTTGAGGAAAACGATTCCCCGACGACGGGGAATGTAAACCGCCACCAACGGATCTTGTTCTGCGTCGATTCGAGGTCTCCGTAGAGGCTCACTCCGACCACCGCGAAGCCGTCGTCTTTGTATTTTTCGTAGAGTTTTTGAGTTATCGGCGCCTGGTAGTTTGAACTGTGGCACCAGTGAGCGAGATAGAATACCTGAACCAGTTTCTTGTCTTTGGCAAATTCGCGCAGCGAGACCTCTTCACCGGTAAGCACATTTTTGTAGGTCCAATTCTTGTATTCAATTTCTTTCTCGCTGATCGATGCGTATTCATGATCATTGTCGAATACATTTCCTGCGGCGGGAACCGCAAAGATCAGAGCTAACATCAAAGTAATCAAATATCTTTTCATGGTGTGCATTTCGATGCGATTATAACCCAACGCGATTGCCGTTAATACTTTGTCCAGAATACCGGGCGTTTTTCAGACACATTCGATTTTAGCTGACATAATTTATGGTTCGAAATTACGAGCCGCTCATAAGTTTCATCTATGATTTCGACGTTTCTAAGTGTCTGTTGCGAATGCGAAGCTTCGTTCCCCAGTAATTTACATTCAGATAAATCCCGCTTAATACAGACAAACATGCAAGCGCCGAAAAAATGCCGGTCAGGACTGCGTTATATGGATAAGCAAAGAAATAGAAATGAGCTTCCCGGAAAAATCGGGTTGCAAGGGACGGCTGCGGGGAGTCAATGACCTCGCCGGTCGTAGCATTGATCAATATCGAACGGACGCCGCTGATAGCGTTGTATTCGACCGCGCCGTTTCGTTTCTGCAGCGTTAGAGCGCTGATCGGGAGTTGGGTCCCCGCGAAGGCCCTTGCCTTTTCGATTGCTTCATTAGCACCGACATTTACTCTCGAAGGGTCTATCGCCTCGTATTTGCTGCCTTCGACAGTACCCGGAAGCGAATATAGAAAGCCGCTGAATGCCCACGCGAGTACGGGTATCGAAACAACGAGACCGAGCCAGATGTGCGACTGGTAAATGAATCCTTTCATTTGGTAAGAATACGGCGGCCTTCGGCCGCAGTTCAAGGTTCAAAGTTCAACGTTCAAGGTTGAGAGGGCGGGTGTGCGGGTAGGTGAACGGGGCGGGAGTCGATGGCAGTCATAGCCGCTTGCGGTAGCAAGCGGAACCGGGGGAGAGCGAGGCGCGTCTCCGACGCTCAGTTCGAAGTGCTTTGCGTAAGTAGTGTGGGCCGCCACTGTGAAGCGATATATAGGGCGGGAGTCAGTACCGTCGGCGGTAGCAGATGGCAGTCATATCCGCTTGTCGTAGCAAGCGGAGGGGCGGCAGGCGGGGGCGTTCATAAGAATTGACGTATCCGGTTGATTGAACGATCCTTGCCCACACGCCCACTCGCTGCTGCGACCCGCTTATGCTAATCTTTTCCTACAAATCTACCGAGGCAAAACTAACATATGAGTGACCAACCGACCGTATCCAATCTTTACCGCCGCGCCGTTGAAATCAAAGAGGGAAACAGCAGTATTTCGTATAAGGACATCGCCAAACAACTGGCATCCGAGTTCGCCGGTAAAGATCTTCCCGACCCCGCTTTTTTAACGATCCCGGAGCTCGACAACATTGCTCCCGAGGAGGATTGGACCGCGGGATTGCCAATAGTCTTGCGCGGAATTCAGAACGAAGACTGGAACGAGATCGCGCACGGAATCATCATCTGCCTCGAACAAGTTGAGAACTACCCGATCGAATCCGGCCGTGAGGATGCGCCCGAAAAAGAATGGCGCAACCGGGACAAGCGTATCGCCG
>JAOTWT010000424.1 GCA_029862725.1 Acidobacteriota bacterium
TGCCGGGTCGCCCTGGTCACGACCGCCGGTCTGAGGCTCGAATCGCATGAGCCCTTTAACAATCACCTCGGTCTCGGCGACACGACTTTCCGGGAAATTCCCGGAGACGTCGATGTCGCGGATTTGATTGAGGACCATTCGAGCTCGTCTTTTGATCACGCGGGTGTCCAGGCCGACCGCAATATCGCATTCCCTCTCGACCGTTTTCGGGAGCTTGAAACGGAAGGCGTGATCGGTTCGCTGAACCAGCGGCACTTTTCCTTCATGGGGTCGATAATAAGCGCCTCGAGCCTTATTAACGAAACCGCTCCGGATGCCGCGTTTCGCCTCAGGCAAGATAAAGTCGACGCCGTTCTCCTCGTCCCGATCTGACCCTTTTGTGTTCAGGCAGTTGGCCTGATCGCGGCCGAAATCGAGAGAAACGGAATTCCCACGACATCGATTTCCCTGCTCAGGGAAATTACGAGCGTGACGAAACCTCCAAGAGCGCTTTTTGTGCCCTTCCAGCTCGGTTTTCCAATCGGAGAGCCGGATAATCCGTTACTCCAGCATCGTATTATCAAGGCCGCCCTGGATCTTTTGCCTCGCGATGACACGCCAATTCTGACCGATTTTGTACCTGATCCTTAATGCGGCGCAAATTGCCCGCAAACCCCGATTCTGCTATCTTATTAGTTTGTTTATTAACAAAAATTATCGGCAAATAGGGATTCATTATAATGGCAACTGCGGGCAAGATGGCAGATGATGCGGCGGGAACCGCCGCGTCCGAAAAAAACAAGACGAAGCGGAAAGCTGCGACATCGCGAAAAAGCAAATCTACGAAAACGGGAAACCGTTCCACCTCCGACAAATACCAAGGATTGGATAGGAAAACCCTGATCGACATCTACAGGACGATGTTTACGTCCCGCAGGATCGACGACAAGGAGATTTCGCTCAAAGGACAAAATAAGGTTTTCTTTCAGATCAGCGGTGCCGGGCATGAAGCTGTACTGACAGCTGCGGGACTAGCGCTGAAAGCAGGCTACGATTGGTTCTATCCTTATTACCGCGACCGTGCTCTGATGCTCCAGCTCGGAATGACCCCGGAAGAAATGCTCTTGTCGGCGGTCGGCGCTGAGGCGGACCCGAACTCTCATGGCCGCCAAATGCCTTCTCACTGGGGAAGCGTCGAACTAAACGTCCCTTCTCAATCAAGCCCGACGGGAACACAACTGCTCCAGGCCGTCGGAGCCGCCGAAGCGAGTTATCGGGCGTCGCTTGTCGACGAACTCAAAGACAAGGTCACAGGATTTAAAGGCGACGAGGTCGTCTACGTTTCGATTGGAGACGGGACATCGTCACAAGGCGAGTTCTGGGAAGCGCTCAATACCGCCTGCAACTTGAAGCTGCCGGTTATTTTTCTGGTCGAAGACAACGGGTACGCGATATCGGTACCGGTCGAGGTTCAGACCGCGGGAGGCAGCCTGTCTGACCTCGTGATCGGCTTTCCGAATCTCTTTATCCAGAAATGTGACGGCACGGATCCGCTCGAATCATACGAGGCTTTTCTAAAGGCCGTCGACCACTGCCGCTCCAGAAAAGGCGTATCGCTGATTCACGCAAAGGTCACGCGACCCTATTCACATTCTTTGTCGGATGACGAACGCTCCTATCGCCCGGAAGAAGAACGTCAAAAAGAGGCGGAAATCGATCCGATTAAGACATACGGCGAATTCTTGATGAGCGAGGGTCTGGTCTCATCGGAGGAGCTGGAAAAACTCCGGAACGACGTGGACGCCGAGGTTAATGCTGCTGCGAATGCGGCGGTAGAGAGCCCGCAGCCAGATCCGAAAAGCTGCTACCGCAATGTGTATTCCGAGGATGTCGATCCAACATCCAAACAATTCGACACCGAAGACGGGGCCGAACTGTCCGGGAGTCCGGGAACGATGGTCGATCTGATCAACCGCTGCCTGCATACCGAAATGGCCCGCGACCCGCGAATTGTCGTTTTTGGAGAGGACGTTGCGGATTGCTCGCGCGAGGAATACCTCGAACGCGTTAAAGGCAAAGGCGGTGTGTTCATGGTTACTGCAAATCTGCAGCGCGAATTCGGCGGAGCCAGAGTTTTTAATTCTCCTTTGGCCGAAGCGAACATCGTCGGGCGTGCGATCGGCATGGCAACCCGCGGCCTCAAACCTGTCGTGGAGATTCAGTTTTTTGATTACATCTTCCCGGCGTATCACCAGATCAGAAACGAGTTGGCCCTGATGCGCTGGAGAAGCGACGGGGATTTTAAATCCCCGGTGGTGATGCGTGTGCCGGTTGGAGGTTATTTGAAGGGCGGTGCGATCTATCACTCGCAAAGCGGGACGACGCTCTTTTCGCACATCCCCGGGCTTAGGATTGCTTATCCCTCTAACGCATTGGATGCAAATGGCTTACTGAGAACTTCGATCCGCTGTGACGACCCGGTTTTGTTTCTCGAGCATAAACATCTCTATCGCCAGGTGTACAACAAGTCGGAGTATCCTTCCGATGAATTTATGATTCCATTCGGTAAGGCGAAGGTGACCCGTGAAGGCACGGATTGCTCGATTATTACCTTTGGCGCGCTGGTCGAACGTTCGAGGCAGGCCGCAAAACAGCTTGAAAAAGATGGTATTTCGGTGGAGATCGTCGACCTAAGGAGCCTCGCGCCCTATGACTGGGAAGCTATAGAAAAAACCGTCAAGAAAACGAATCGCGTAATTGTCGCGCATGAGGATTCGATCTCGTTCGGTTACGGGGCGGAAATTGCTGCCCGTATCGGTAATGAGCTTTTTGAGTATCTCGATGCGCCTGTCAGAAGGGTCGGCGCGACCGATACCTTTGTAGCATATGCACCGCAGGTTGAAGACTACATCCTCCCGCAGGCATCAAACGTTGAGACCGCCGTCACGGAATTGATGAAATACTAGGTCTAGAAGCTCTTGCGGAAAAGATAAGAGGCTCTCACAAAAAAGGTGTTGCTGTCGCGTCTTATTCCATTATCGAACTGGTTTGTGTAACTGTTGTACCCCTTGTAAAAAGACGAATCGTTATATCCGATGAAAAAAGCGGTGCCCGGATTCGGCGTCCAACCGAACAGGAGCTGAGTATTCAGACCTCCCTCCACAGTATCGTAATCAAATCTGGAACGCGCAGAGATAAATCTCGTGAATTGATATGCGGTACGCAATGAAAAAAGATGCGAATCGAACGCAGTCAGCCCGTTGTCGTTGCGGGTCAGCTTCGTCCTTTCGTAAGAAAACCTGATGTTCAAAGGATCCGAAGGCTGTAATTCGACGCCCAGCTCCCAACCCCACTCAAGGCCCTTACCGGGGTCTATCGGCGGCTCTTCGAGCCCCGGGTTGGTCTGTAGATCGATCAGATACTGGAGGTAAGACGG
>JAOTWT010000425.1 GCA_029862725.1 Acidobacteriota bacterium
GCTAAATACCGCAAAGACACCGCCGTTCCAGTTGGAAGTCGCGGGGAAGGAAAACATTGCGAGCGAGGACACGAGGCTCAAATACCGGTTTCTGGACCTGCGCCGGAAGACTCTTCAAAACAACCTAAAGGTCCGCGCCGATGTGCTCAGAAAGATCCGTGAATACATGGACAAGGAAGAATTCCTTGAGATCGAAACACCGATACTCCTGAAATCGACGCCCGAGGGCGCGCGGGATTTTATCGTCCCTTCGAGAATCCAGCCGGGGAAATTTTTTGCACTTCCTCAATCGCCGCAAATTTTGAAGCAGATCACGATGATCTCGGGTTTCGACAAGTATTACCAGCTGGCTCGCTGTTTCAGGGACGAGGATCTGAGGGCCGACCGCCAGCCCGAGTTTACGCAGCTCGATATCGAAATGTCCTTCGCCAACCGGGAAATGGTTTTTCGGGTAATGGAAGGCGCAATGCGCGCGGCTTTTTCATTGTCCGAAGCACAATTCGAAGTACCTTTCCCAAGAATGACATACGCCGATGCGATGGATCGCTACGGGATCGACAAACCGGACGTCCGTTTCGGGATGGAACTTCAGAACCTGTGCAGTCAGTTTGCAGATTCCAATTTCGGGCCGTTCGCTGCCGTCCTCGAAAGCGGCGGCGAGATAAAATGCATCGTCGCCAGAGGTTGCGCGGGTTATTCACGAAAAATCCTCGATGGTCTACAGGATTTTGTAAAACGTTACGGTGCCGGTGGAATGGCATGGATCAAGCTCGAAGAGGGCGAAACGAAGTCGTCTTTGATGAAACCGCTCGGTGAGGAGACGATCGCGCGTTTGGCTGCAACGGCGGGCGCTGAAAAGGGAGACGCGGTGTTTATCGTCGCCGGCAAGAAATCGGTTGTCGCGGCAAGTCTCGGGGCGCTTCGGAAAGAAATCGCCAAGAACGAGGGATTGATACCTGAGGGCGTTTTCAAACCGCTTTGGGTCACCGAATTCCCGATGTTCGAATTCAACGAGGAAACGGGCAACTACGATCCGATGCATCATCCGTTTACGTCGTTGATGGATGAGGACGTTCCCGCGTTCAAGCGTGCCGTTGAGGGCGGCGAAACGGATCTCCTCGGTGAAATAAGGGCTCGGGCTTACGACATCGTCATTAACGGCTATGAGATCGGCAGCGGCTCAATCCGTGTTCATCAGAGCAGTATTCAGAATCTGATTTTTAAGGCACAGGGTTTGACACCGGAACGTGCGAAAGAGCGCTTCGGCTTCTTTGTCGACGCCCTCGAATACGGCACTCCTCCGCACGGCGGGTTTGCGGCGGGGATCGAACGAATCGTGATGATCCTGTGCGGCACCGACAATATCCGCGACGTGCTCGCGTTTCCCAAAACCGCCTCGGCGCAGGACCTGATGATGGACGCACCCGGCGTGGTCGACGAAAGCCAGTTGGATGAGTTGGGGCTCAAGATAACCGCAAATACAACTGAAGACTGATAACCGATAACTGGTGACGAGGATGACTTGTCCGTGGCCCGTTTTCAGTTTGAAAGCCTTCGCGCGACAAAAACCGTATCCAAAAAATGATTTATGGGAATTCGACCGGATCCGGTCATCTGATCGCGTCGATTCTCGCGGTTTTTTTTATACCTGGGTCATTGCCGCGACAAAGGGCACTTCGTTGCACTCGAAGATGGGCTACGCTTATGCCGCATCGATGATCGCGGTGATCGTCACTCGGTCAACGACTTACAGGATGTTCGGAGGCTTTGGGATCTTTTTCCGGGCGTTGGTGATCAGCATTATCGCGCTCCTCGGTGGAATCATTTCCGCTGGACCCCGCAGGCCTGCTGATAAGTGGCTCGGGCTCCACTAAAATTTTATGTTTTTGGTCAGTAACGGGGCTCTATTCGGCTTTCGTCGCCGAGGTGGTGACCCGGGCCCCGGGTCTGCAGTCGCTCTCGGTGGTTTTCGTTGCGGCTTTGTCCGTCATGGCCATCGCAAACTTTCTCTGTCTGCGTTTACAAGATACGCTGGAAGAGAATCGAAGGGGCGTACGTTGGAACAAAATGAGACTTCTCTGAAAAATTGAACCAATTTCTGCTAAAATTCGTTGTACTTTCTGACAATGGCCAAGAAATTTGACACAAATCCCCTCGATCCGGATTTTCCGGAAAGAGCAAAAAAAGAGGTCGGGACCCAGGAGCTGCATACGGCGACCGGCGCGACAAGGGCGTTTGCCGATCCATTAGAGACTGAAGAGCAGACAAGGAAGCTCGAGGATCCGGATCTCAACGGATTGGAGACCGAACCGCTAAAGCCCGCTGCCCCGATGGTCCGGTTGGCCTCCGACCCAATGTTGGAGAATAAGAAACACTCGATCGGAAGTGTAAAGCTGCCTGAAAACGTGCTGATGGCGCTGCCCTATATCCCTTTCGCTTACATCGGGTTGATCGCTGGTATAATCGAGCTGTTTTTTATTCCCCGGAACGAACCGCGGGTGCGATATCATGCGGCCCAGGGAGTCGCGGCGCATCTTGGGATAGCTCTGGTGAGTATGATCCTCGGCTTTGCGAGCATCGCTTCCGACCTCGCGGGCACGGCAAGCACTGTCTTTGGAATAATCACGACTATAATGCTGATCGTGTTTGCGGTTAAGGCCTGGCAGGGCAAACCGATTCATATTGAAACGGTGGAAAGCCTGACGGATTGGCTGGAAGAGAAGATTAGTCCGCAAAAGTGAGTTTTTTATGTTTTGCTCGAATTGTGCAGCCCAAGTAAAATCAGGCCTTTCTTATTGCAGTAGCTGCGGTTATCGATTACCTGCGGAATCCGTGGATGACTCGGGTCCGGTAGCGAATTCAATGACCAAAGCGGTTGGTTTTATAGGTGGAATTGGATTGATAGGCGCGATTTTTTTGGTCAAGTTGCTCCTTGAAAGCAATCTGCTTCCGGGTATAACGATAGGGATAATCACGGTCTATTTGGCTACGATATTCGGTATCTGCGCCTTGTGCGTCAACTATCTCAAATCAGTCGCCGGGTTGCGCAAAACTGAGTTGAACAAACAAATAGACAAACAAAAGGAGTTGGACCCACACCAGCACAGTCGCCTTGAAGCACCCCGGACCCCTCCGGCCAGCGTGACCGTGAATACAACGCGCACGCTCGATGAAGTTCACCTGGGAAGAGATTAAATTGAATGTCATTCTTTTGGGCGCTCGTCCTCTTTTTTGTCGTACTCTGCTTTATATGCCTCCTCGTATATTTTTTGGTCGTGTGGGCGTTTTACTGGGGTGATAAGAAAGAGCCTCCGAAAAAGTGATTCGAGGGCCCTCGACTGTCTATTTTTTCTTACTGTGCTTGATAAAAGCCGCTTCTGTAAGATAAACGTTTAACTCGCAGAT
>JAOTWT010000426.1 GCA_029862725.1 Acidobacteriota bacterium
TAAGCCGATTTGATTTGGGCAGTTGAAGCGTCGGGAGAAACTCTTAAGACTTTGTAATAATTCACCATCGCGAGCTTTGAAGAATCGAGGAGACGGCGAGATCCGCGAGTGCGGATAACGGAAGTATACCACAGGTGTTTGCGCCATCCACCCATCTTCGCCGTTTAATTCTCAAGCCCATCGATCTGGGGAATTACGAGCTCCGCGCCGGCTAGTTTAACCGCGTCAATGACCGTCATTACATTTCCGTAAGACATGGATTTCGGGGCTTTTATAAAAACCGTTCTCCATACCGCAAATTCGGGTTCGATCTGGCCTCTGGAATCAGCGAAGGCGTCTTTTTTTCTTTTCTCAAAAACTTTTTTGAGATCTTCAGTAAGTCCTGTAAGTGATTGAAGGGATTTATACTTACGGTCGTTGTTCAGTGAAACCGCCTCGTCTTGACCGATCGTAACGACGAGAGTCCAGGCGTTGGGTACGGATTTCCTCACATCCGGCTCCTGTGGGAGCTTTGATTCGATTTGCGACGGTTTTAGAGGTGAAACGACCATAAAAATGATCAAAAGGACGAGAAGTACATCAATAAGCGGCGTGACGTTGATATCTGGACGGTTCATAAGTCGCTCCCCGTTTTCGGACTTAGACACCATATTGCGCGGAATGTTCCGTCGGCCATCCTTTCAGGCGTTGAGGGCGTCAAACAGCGCCTGTGCCTTGAGGAGGCTCTCTGCATATTCGGCGTTGCCATCGCTGTCGATAACGATTCCGCCGCCGACGTTAAAAACCGCTTCGCGCCCCCTAAAGACCATCGTCCGGATAGCGACATTCAAATCAAAACCGTTATCAAAACCGGAGTATCCGATCGCACCCATCGAAAGACCCCGGGGCACGGTTTCAAGGTCTTCGATAATCTTCATCGTGCTTATTTTGGGGCACCCCGTAATCGAACCACACGGAAACACGGCCTTGATAACATCGGAAATCCTGACGGACTTGCGAAGCACACCATTCACGGTAGACACGAGATGGAATAAGGTCGGATGTTCCTCGAGTTCGCACAGTTTCTCGACCCGCACACTCCCATATTCGCAGACTCTTCCGAGATCGTTCCGGATAAGGTCGACAATCATCGTGTTTTCGGCGATGTCTTTTTCGCTTGAAACCAGCGCTTCTTTCAGACGGTTATCGTGTTCGCGATCAATGCCGCGCTTTTGCGTTCCTTTAATCGGAGAAGACGAAATCGAGCGGGACGATCCCTCGAGCGGAGGATCTATACGAATAAAACGTTCGGGCGATATGCTCACAACAACGTCCTCCTCCCTAGAAATGAAAGCCGAAAACGCAGCCGGATGCACCCGGCGCAAATCGTTATACACCTCTTGTGGAGACATGTCTTCCGCTGTCATAACCCTAAATTGCTGCGTCAGATTCGTCTGATATGTATTTCCACGCCGTATTTCTGATTTTATTTTGTCGATCCTGTCCAGATAGTCCTCTTTCGAAAAATTTGACTGGACACGCGGCGTTGCTAAGCTCCGTCTCGTCGACGGGATTCGCGCCGCATCTTTAATCCTACGCATGGCTCCTTTCGCGGCTGCGGTGTTTCCCTTTATTGAAGTCGATCCGGTCACGTAGTCATATTGAATCAAGGAATCAAAAACGTGTGCGAATAAATAGGGTCCTGCTGCTTCCTTGCGGCTTTCTATGTTTTGCAGTTTTAGGCCGAAGTCATAGGAAATGGTAATGATCGAGGCCGTTTCCGGATCTGAAGTGAGGCGATCCAATTCGGACAGCACCAAATTGGGGTTGTCGGATGCCAGGCTCAGCGTCCGGACCGGGCCGATCCCGGCTATCAGCAACCGCGAACCAAGGTTTGACGCACCGCAACTGTCGAGCAGCGCGACCGGTTCGTTTTTTGATAGTTCGAGAATGCCGGCGACAATCGCGTGCGCCGGCATATAATCGGGATCCACGAATCGAATTCTATCATGTCGGTTTTATTTTTATTATCGGTGCCGATAGCGTAATATGGCCAAAACCCAGCCTGAACTCGACAGCTTATGACATCAGATTTGAATAGCAACGGCGGTCTTATACGCGGACTTGGGCTCACAGCTGCGATCGCGATAATCCTCGGAAACGTAATCGGCACGGGCGTTTTTCTAAAAGCGCGCGTCATGACCTGTAACGTCGGTTCGCCCGGCTGGGTGATGGCGGCATGGATTTTCGCGGGTTTTTTGAGTCTTGCAGGTGCGCTGACATACGCAGAACTGACAGCGATGAAACCAAAGGCCGGCGGCGAATATGTATTTCTGCGCGACGCCTTTGGCAAGATCCCTAGTTTTCTTTATGGCTGGATGCAGATCTTTATTGCCAAAACGGGGTCGCAGGCCGCAGTAGCGGTGGTCTTTGCAATCGGGTTGAATGATTTTTTGGACGGTGCTTTGAAACGCGTCCTAGTCAGGCTAAACGTCTTTACCGATCCATTTTCGGTAAATTCTCTGATAACACTTTCTGATGCCCAGGAGGCTTCACTTCTTTTCTCCTACGAACTTACGACACTCCAGATAGTAGCGGTAATGATGATCGTCATCTTTACAACGCTGAATTGCGCGCATGTATCGTTTAGCGGTCAGATCGCCAAAGCGTTGACCGTCGTTAAGATCGGACTCATCGCGATGGTCGCGCTGGGCGGATTCTTTTTCGTCGTTGGCTCGGATTTTTCGCACTTTACGATGCTAAGCGACGGGGGTACCTGCGAAGGCGTTGCTGAGGGTGTTAAATACGGTTCGGCCCAATACTCGTTCCTGGCGGGATTTGCGGCCGCGATGCTGGGAGCTCTTTGGGGGTACGACGGTTGGAATAATCTGACTCTGGTCGCAGGCGAAGTCCAGAATCCTAAGAAGAACCTGCCGATAGCGCTGATCGGCGGTACCGCATTGATCATGGTTCTCTATGTGATCATCCATATCGCTTACTTTTACGTCCTCGATCCAACGGCGGTAGCTTCCGTATCGAGTGATTCTTCGGTTGCAAAAGTGGTCGTTGAACGTTTCTTTAGCGGTGACATAAAGTCGTTTGCAACGGGATTTGCGGTTTCGCTTTTCACCGTCGGATTGATGATATCCTCGATCGGGACTCTTCATACCTCGATTTTGTCGGGTGCTCGCGTGCCGTATGCGATGGCCCGGGACGGATTGATGTTCCGTTCGTTCGGAAGGCTTTCGGCGACAAGGGTGCCGGTCGCGGCCCTTATGTTTCAGGGAATATGGGCTTGTCTGCTTGCGATTTCGGGGTCTTTCGACACGCTCACCGATTACGTGATCTTTGGTTCATGGATCTTTTACGCCCTCGTAACCGCTTCGGTATTCGTATTCAGAAGGAAATTCCCCGATGCCGA
>JAOTWT010000427.1 GCA_029862725.1 Acidobacteriota bacterium
AACCGCGAGCTCGACGGAGAGGAGTACGATTTGAACGCAGTCATAGCCTACGTCGTCGACCGCCGCGCCGACGGAATGCAGGAAGAGAGGCTTTACACCAAACGCCTGCGGCGCGAGCGCGATGTCGCGGTCTCACTCCTGCTTGACCAGTCTTCCTCGACGGCGCGTTCGATCACACGCAATCCGCTTCAGCCATACACGCATCCCGGCCGGCGTATCATCGAGATTGAAAAGGAAGGTCTCGTCCTCATGAGCGAGGCGCTTGAGGCGGTCGGCGATGTTTATTCGATAAACGGCTTTACATCCGAAGGCCGGCGAAACGTAAAGTTCTACGTCGTCAAGGATTTCGAGGAAAATTATTCCGAGCAGATCGAACGCCGTATCGGCGGGATAACTTTTCAGAACAACACACGCCTCGGGGCCGCCATCAGGCATGCCGCACACAAGCTTTTGCGCCAGGAGTCGCGTACCAAACTCCTGATCATACTCACCGACGGGCGTCCCTACGACCATGACTACGGCGACGCGAGGTATGCGAAAGAAGACGTCCGCGAGGCGTTGACCGATGCCAAGATGACCGGGATCACACCGTTTTGCATCACCATCGACCGTGACTCCGAACAGGAGCTTCGCGATCTATATGGCGAGGTCGGCTACACGATCATCGATGATGTACTGTCTTTGCCGGAGAAGTTGCCGAATATTTACCGACGGCTGACGAGTTAGTTTTTCGAGTTTTGGCGGGTCGGTGAGTTCGGCGAGTTTTGTGAGCTTGGCAAGTCCTCATTCTCTTCTTCAACGCAAAGGCCGCAAAGGCCGCAAAGTATCAATAATGGTTGGAAAGCTTGCCGCGTGTTAAGTCGGCTGCTCTTCGGGGAGCGCGGAACTCCAGTTCCGCACGATCGCCTGCGATCGAAGTTTAGTGTTCAGAGTTACGCCTTTAGGCGTGATCTATTTTGGCGAGTCCTCATTCTCTTCTTCAACGCAAAGGCCGCAAAGGCCGCAAAGTATCAATAATGGGTGGAAAACTTGCCGCGTGTTAAGTCGGCTGCTCTTCCGGGAGCGCAGATCTCCAGTTCCGCACGATCGCTTGCGATTTTGGATCGGCTTCAACGGCGTGTCTTTGAGAAGTTTTGCGATCGAAACTGCGGAGGTTCCTGTCAAGAACGCGAATATTGCGATGAGTATTTTGAATCTGACGTCTTCCATTGAAACTGCCCTTGTTGTAATTAAAATATCTGTAGCTCGATTTCAATAGGGGTGATTCCTCGCCAATTCTCGATGACAGCCACAGTTGCCCCCGGCCCTAGACCCCCATCGCTTGCCCAATCCATTTGACCAAATCACTCCGTTGCGCAATTATTCAGTTCACATGAACAACCGCGAGATTAAATGTGTCGGGATCGTCGTCAAGCCAAATAACCAAGAGGCGTGGAAGACGGCTTGTGAGTTGTCCGAATGGTTCAATACCCGCGGCGTCACGACGCTCGGCGATCCACGGCTCGCGGCAGATATTTGCGATGCCGAAACCGCAGAGGCAAGGCAGTTTAAGGATGAGGCCGATCTGATCGTCGTTTTGGGCGGAGACGGGACGATGATTTCGACGACGCGTTTAACGGGCGAGCGGGAGATTCTCGTTCTCGGCATCAACTACGGCAGTCTCGGATATCTAACCGAATTTCGCATCGAGGAGATGTTCGACGCGATAAAACTGATACTCGAAGACAGTTACGTCGTCGACCGCAGGATGATGCTGGAGGCCGAGCACTGGCGCGCCGGGAAGTTACTTGCCAAAGGGCGCGTACTCAACGATGTAGTTATCAACAAGGCCGCGCTCGCGCGAATCATCGAGATCGATGTCAAACTCGATGGGCTCGCAGTAAACCGCTTTCGCGCAGACGGACTGATCGTTTCCACGCCAACCGGTTCGACGGCCTACAACCTCTCCGCGGGTGGACCGATCATCTATCCCTCCATGAATGCGGTCGTTATAACTCCGATATGCCCGTTTACGCTTACAAATCGCCCGATCGTTGTACCCGACGTTGCACAAATAGAAATGAAGCTCGTAAATAACAGCGGTGAAGTCGTACTCACACTGGACGGACAGATCGGACACGACATGAACCTGAACGATGTGGTAAAGATCCGAAAGAGCGCGACAACCTTTAACCTTGTAAGCCCGCCAAATAGAAATTACTTCGACGTCCTTCGCAATAAGCTCAAGTGGGGCCGGTAGTGACGCGAAGCGGCGAGGTTCAGGGTTCAAAATTCAAAGTTTGTTCGATTCAAATTGAGATTTGGTCCGCCCGCGAAATTCGCTATGGAGAACGGTAAAAGTCTGATATTTTGGTTCAACTAGAATCCACTCAATAATTAGAAGCGGGAACATCGAGGGGACTAAGCTCAGAAGTTGGGTCTAAAAGTCCAATTCTTTGAAACGAACCTTGAACTTTGAACCCTGAACCTTAATTCCTATGGCACAAGACAACGACAACGTCACCCAGAACGGCGAGGAAGAAGTAATCCCGGATGATGCTTATTCGCAGGAACTCGGCACGGATCTCGACGACGATACACCCGATAAACCAAAGGGCATACCGCTTCATACAAAGATTCTGATAGGTCTGATAATCGGCGTCGTTGCCGGTCTTGGCGTAAATTTCACGCTCGGGGGTGAAAACCCGAATGTGATGTGGGTCGTCGAGAACTTTACGAGGCCGGTCGGACAGTTGTTTCTCAATTTGCTGTTGATGATCGTCGTTCCCTTGGTTTTCTCGTCGCTTGTGGTTGGTATCGCCGGTATCGGTGACATCAGAAAACTGGGCAGGATCGGTGCCAAATCGTTTGGCTACACACTTGTCATCTCGGCAATTTCGGTCTTTATTGGCCTGACGCTCGCAAACACTATCCAGCCGGGCAAACGGGTAGACCCCGAAACGAACAGGAAACTACAAGCCAAGTACGGTTCCGAAGCCGGGTCGCGTGTCGCGGCGACGATAAACGTTCCGGCCGAATCCGCAGCTTTCGCGGCAAACATAAAATCGATCGCAGGACGCGTTGAAAAGATCGCTGGTACTGTCACTGCCGACAGCGCATCGGCGAGGGCGTTTTCAAAGACCGTCGGTGAATTTGTGCCGGTGGCAGAAAAATTTGCAGAAGAAATTCCAAAATCGAACGAACCCGCACCGGCTTTTTATGAAAAAGCCGCGGAACTGACGAAGGCCGCGGACGCTGTTTCCGCAAGGACCGATCTGCTCGCAATCGAAGCGGGGAAGGTGTCGGGGGAAACAAAGAGGTTCGTATCGTCGATAAAATCGGCGATAGCAAGTCAGAATACGGCATTGATGGAGGTCGTCACGACGATCGTCCCACGCAACGTTTTCAATTCGATAT
>JAOTWT010000024.1 GCA_029862725.1 Acidobacteriota bacterium
CCAGGAATGTTGAGCAGCCCGCCGAGAGACACTTCGCTGTGAACGTTACTTGTGATCGTGTAGCCTTCTTCGAAATAGAATTCGCCGTTGCCTGGTCCCTCTCCGGTTCCCGCACCCCCACTCGTGTTCGTGTTATCGGAGCCGTTATTTTCCAGCAACCAGGTCGATCCGCTCTTGTACAATCGAAGCGTGTCACCTGCGGAGACCCCTTCGACGGTCCCGGTGTTCGCGCCGGAATTATAGTTGCCGGTTTGGTGTCCCAGTCTATCCGCCATTCCGAGGATCATGAATCCATTCTGATCAAACTCGATATCAAGAAGCCACGGCTGGGGATAGTACTTTTGGTTCCATGGAACAAAGTCAAGGAGATCCGTGACGTCGTTTGCCCACGGAAGCCATTCAGCCGGTGCGCACACGGTGCCATTATCGGAAATGCAGCCCCGCGTATAGTTGAGTGCGAAATTGGCTACCTGGACCGCACTTCCCGAACCCGACGGATTGAGTTCGTAAACAAATGCCCGCAATTGACTCACATTTCCGGTACTCTGGGCGGTACAGGTCAAACCAACATAGACCTTGTTGCCGACAACTTTAAGCGCACCGGGCCTGAGATTCAGGTTCATTTCACCCACCGGTGTCGAACTGTCTGCCGGACATCCGGTCGCTGATGTTCCCGGGTTTGTCAGTGTGGCGAGATTATAGACCTTCACCTGGCTGGAAAGTGTCGGAGCGGTTGGCGTTCCTGCGCCGAGCGGGACTGCATATAGTTTGCGGTCGAATAGATTTACTACATAGAGAGTACGTTCGTCCGCTGAAAGATCGATGTCGCCGATGCCGGTCGTCCCGACCCCGTCGAAAGCCCCTGTGTCCGTTTCATAATTTGTCGTTTCGTGGGGATTTATGCCAAAGACGTTGCTGCCGAACAGCGTGTTCAGGTTTACAAAGAGCGAACCCGTCGTTCCGGTCGTGTTAGAAATAAAGATCTCGCCGGTAGGGTCGCTGCTGGCCGTTCCCTTATTGTTGTTTCGAAATCCAGCGTGACGTTTAGTAAAGGCAGACGCGAAGATCTTTTTTGACCGCCGGTGATACGCGAGGCCCCAGACCGACCCCAGCTGATTCTGCGGCACCATCAGAGAATGAGATGTTGGATCAACGACGCCGGCACTGCTTGTCCTGCTCGTCGTACCGGAGTTGTACGGAAATGAAACCAGAACCGTATCCGTTGAGTTTCCCGCGACCGTTCCTGCGAAGCAGGTCGTCACTAACTCAGGTGTATTCTGGCAATAGTCCTCGATCGTGATGATGCCGAAATCAATATTCGTACTGTTGCCGTCCGGTATGAAACGGACCGCCGAGGAGTTGTTTGAACCGACTGTGCCCGGCATGTATCCCGCCGGAAGTGAGCTGAATTCAACACGGTAAGGCCCCGTGCCGGTCGCACTAACCGAAAAACCCCCGGTTGCCGAGGAGACGGCCGTCCCACGTTGACTGCCTGCGGCGTCATATACCGTCACGGTAACCCCGCCGATTCCCTTGTCTACAGCGAAATTAGGCGCGACGCCGGAAGTGTCGCGGGTCCCGTTCAGGTTGTAATCCAGAAAGACGGTTCCGGAGATCGTCCCGGCAGCCGAAGCGTTTCGAACCGGGAGCATTAAAGTGCTCGTTGCGATAATCGCGATAATCGAAATCGCGATAAAACTGTAAAATCCGAATTCACGGAGAAGGGTCTTCTCTTTTGTCATTTTTGCAAAATTATCCTCGGGTGTGCGTGGCTACAATATTTGGCGCGCCCTGCGGTTACGGACGGACGGACAGAGAATCCCTGTGCCGCCGGAAACGCAAAGGCAATGAGTTGGGGGCCGTAATTGTTGTGGAAGATTTCTTTGTGAGGCCTGTGAAGAAAACTTCACGCTTCTTAGACTATCAACATTGTTGAACATAGTCAATATATTTTAAGTACCAGCCACCCGCAATATTATCCCGCAGTTTTTCTCATACGGAGTCCGTTTTGTTAGAATCTGGATGTCTGGAATTGCCCAAAAATCATGAGTACTGACCCAAAAAACATTGTGTCCCTCCTTCCCTCTGCAACCGAGATCGTTTGTGCACTCGGACTGGAAGAAAGGCTGGTGGGTGTTACCCACGAATGCGATTTCCCCGAAGACATCGGATCGCGGCCGCATGTTACATCGAGTCATATCAGCCATGTGGCGATGACGAGCAAGGAAATTGACCACGAGGTCCGTTCGCAGTTGGACGGCCACGGTTCGATCTATGGTCTCGACGAAGATCTGCTGAGGTCTCTTGATCCCGATCTGATACTCACCCAGGAACTTTGTGATGTCTGCGCTGTGAACTATGAAACGGTTGCGGCGGCGGCAAAGATCCACGCGGCGGACGCGGCGATTGTCTCGCTCGAACCCACTACGATCGGCGAGATTCTTGAGAATATCGAGACGGTCGGAAACGTGTGCGGTGTGCCCGAGCGTGCGAGGAACCTCACTTCCGTTTTGAAGCGAAGGATTGAAGCGATCCGGAAGCAATCATCCGGAACGCAAACCCGTCCGCGGGTAATGATGCTCGAATGGCTCGAGCCGCCATTTGCGCCCGGGCACTGGGTGCCCGAGCAGGTTGAAATTGCCGGTGGCGAGTGCCTGCTCGGTGAATCCGGCATGAAATCCGTAACTACAACTTTCGAGGAGATTTGCGAATCCAATCCGGAGATTGTTGTGTTGATACCCTGCGGTTACTACATCGACGATATCCTGGGGCAATTGGACCAGACCGTGTTTCCCGAGATCCTGCGCGACATCGATGCGTTCAAAACCGGAAATTTATGGGCGGTCGACGCCGCCGCTTATTTTTCGAGACCCGGGCCGAGGGTTGTCGATGGCGCGGAAATTCTTGCTAAAGTCCTACATCCGGAGATATTCGGAGAACCCAACGGGTCCGAAGCGCGGAGCCTTGACGCGTCCTCTTTTGTCGTTGGCGCCTCCGGATCAGCCTAGATACTTGCGATTATGTATTCAAAATATTTCAGAACTTTTTTGATCATCGGCCTGCTTTCAATTGCAGCGGCGGCACAGGAAAGCGATGCGCCGCTGGCTACGATGAGCGGGCAGAGTTTTACGGTCGCGGACCTTCCAGCCGATGTCGCCAAGGCCTGGCGGGAATTGCCGAGTACGCTCGTCATCGCGCGCAAGGACCTTTTGGAACTGCAGATCGATAACATGTTGCTGCTCCAGGAAGCGAACAAGCGGTCGATCGATGTCGACGCCCTTCTCGATATTGAAGTCACCAAGAGGGTTAAGGATCCCGACGAGAAGACCGTGAAGGCCCTGTACGACGAGAACAAGGCGAGCATCGGGGACACTCCTTTAGCCGAAATCAGGCCTCAGATAGTCAACTACCTGAGAATGGAACCAGAGAAAAAGGCACGCGAGGACTTTTCCAGGAAGTTGCGAACAAGCGGCAAAATCGAGTACGGCAAGAATGTAAACGATGAGGGTTTGAGCCTCAACGATGTCATCGCCACGGTAAACGGCGAACCCATCACATTCGCGATGTACAAGAGAAAAAACGCGCTGCCACTTTATGAATACGAAGCGAACGTCTTTGACCAGCTCGATTCTTCGCTTCGAATGATCGTCGACGCGGCGGTGTACCAGGTGGAGTCGCAGAGCCTCGAGATTCCCGTCAACCAGTTGATCGCGCGCGAGATCACGAGCAAGATGAAGGACTTTACAGCGGACGAACAGAATCGCCTCGAAAAGACGTTAAAGAACAAGCTCTATTCAAAATACAGGGTGAAGTACTTTGTTACCGAGCCAGAACCCTATGTACAAGAAATCTCCGTCGACGACGACCCCTCGTTTGGGGCGGCCAGTCCAAAAGCGACGGTTGTCGTTTTTGCCGATTTTGAATGCCCCGCCTGCGCAGGCGTGCATCCGATCCTTAAACAGCTTTTAAAAAAATACGGATCACAGGTCCGTTTGGTCTACAGGGATTTTCCGCTGACGAAAATTCACGAGAATGCCCTGCCCGCCGCCCGTGCCGCGTATGCAGCATCGAAACAGGGTAAGTTCTTTGAGTTCGGGGAGCTGTTATACGACAATCAGACGGAGCTCGATTCGGCGTCGCTTGAGAAATACGCAAAACAGCTCGGACTCGATCTTCAGAAATTCAACGCCGACCGTAACAGCGAGGAAGCCCTGGCCGAGATCAAAAAAGATCTCGCCGACGGAAACGAGTACGGAGTCACCGGAACACCGAGCATCTTTGTCAACGGCTACAAGATCCGCACCCTTTCAGTTCAGGCGTTCGAACAGGCGATCGAGCGTGCGATCATCGGTGTTTACAATTAAAATCTACCGCCCCGATAAACCTATGAAACTCACTCTCTTGATGACGGCATTGCTGATCCTCGGCTCCTGCGATTCGAAGCCGACGGCGAACGGCAGGACTCCGGTAACGCCCAGCCCGGACAATTCTACGGTAACATCCCCCGGGAAGCTCCCGGTCACGGGCTACGAAGTCGTTGCCTCTTACAAACACGACGGCGACGCATTCACGCAGGGACTCTTCTACCGCGACGGCTTTTTGTACGAAAGCACGGGTCATTATGGGGAATCGACGCTTCGCAAAGTGGATTACAAGACCGGCAAAGCAATTCAAAAACACAGGGTGCCGAAGGACTTTTTTGCCGAGGGCATCGCGGTTGTCGGAAACGAGATCTACCAACTGACATGGCAATCAGGCGTGGGCTTTGTCTACAGCATCGACGGTTTCAAGCTGCTCCGCGAATTCCGCTATACGGGACAGGGTTGGGGACTCACATTCGATGGCACAAACCTCTATCACAGCGACGGTAGTCAGGTAATACGCGTCGTCGATCCGAAAACCTACCGGACGCTTCGGCTGATATCCGTAAACAATGAAAACGGGAAGCCGCTGACAAAGTTGAACGAGCTGGAATGGGTCAAAGGCGAGATCTGGGCTAATATCTGGCATTCCGAAGAGATTGGCAAACCAAACCACATCGCGCGTATCGATCCGACGACCGGCAAACTGCTCGGCTGGATAAATCTTTCAGGGATATCGCCGAAAGACACCGACCGCGACGATGAGAACACGATGAACGGTATCGCCTACGACCCCGAGGGCGACCGCATCTTCGTCACCGGCAAGAACTGGAAAAACTTATACGAGATCAAGCTGTTGGAGTGAATCAGATTTGAGGGTAGGGACCAAATATTGGGGAACCTCTTATCCTGGGGAAGATTGAAGATTGGTCCGCAATAACTCGAACAAGTCGGTCGCATAAACCGGGACGTCGTAAGCCGCCTTTAATTCATCGAACTGCATGCCGTCGATGAGAATCGGTTCGTCGGATTTGATCACGTGTTCGGGGATGATGACGAAGTCGCCGACGACCTGGTCCTTAACCGCGATAAAATCCTGTCCCGACAAAAGCCCGGCGACGGCGACGTCACCACCAAAATACGTGTTCGGAACTGCAAGAACATGATGCTCGGAGCCGACGAGTTTGTTTAGCTTTTCGATCTGTTCAGAGAGGATCGGTGCGAACATCTCGCCGGTCATTATCGTCGCTTTCAGCGACGATAGTTCAAAGTTCAAAGTTTCGTGTTCAAGGTTTTGTTTATCCGGCTTGATCGCTAACTCATTTGTCCTAATGTTCTTCTTCGGGTCTGACTTTGAATTTTGAACTTTGAACTTTGAACCTTGAATCGAGGCCAAAAGGGCCTCGAACTCATTCACAAAAGACCTGACCATTCCAACGCCGTCTTCGATCTGGGGGTAATCGCCATAGTGTTCGCGCGCAGGAATGTCTGCACCGGCCTTGATATAGATCTCATCTCCCAGAAACGCGAAGCGGGTCCCCAGTTTTCCGAAGAATTCCTCCTGCAGCTTTCCGACCTCCGCGATCGTTTTTTGGCAGAACTTCGGCGTCACACGGGTAAGGCGTTCGTCGTTGTTATAACGCGTCAGCGCGACGGGGACGATCGCCGTCGAGACGATCTTCGGGTGATGAGCGGCAAGATCGCGCAGCGTCTTTTCCAGCTGCGCGCCGTCGTTTATTTCGGGACAGAGCACAACCTGCGCGTGAATCTCGATATCGTTTTCGAGCAACCGCTCGAGCTTATCGAAAATATCGGCCCGTTCCTGATCGACGCCCAGCAGGTACGCACGGGTCTTGAGGTCCGTCGCATGCACCGAAACATACTGCGGCGAGAGTCGCTGCTCTATGATCCGATCCATCTCATCAGGTGTTATTGAGGAAAGCGTAGTGTAGTTTCCGTAAAGAAATGAAAGCCGGATGTCCTCGTCGCGCACGAAGAGCGAAGGTCTTGCGTCTTCGGGGTTTCCCTTGCAGAAGCAGAAAAGACACTCGTTGGCGCACTGTCTTGGGACGATCTGTTCGAATTCGAGGCCAAAATCCTCGCCCTCATCACGTTCGAGATCGATTTCCCACGACTCGCCGTTCGTCTTGCGGACCAGGAATGTCATTTCGGTCTCGCCCGAGGTCTGAAACCGGAAATCGAGATAGTCGCGGACGGGCCGGCCGTTTACACGCACGATCCGGTCGCCGGATTCGAGATCCAGTTGATCGGCAATACTTTCGGGTTCCACGCGGTCGACCGTTACTCCCGGCCGACGCAACTGTGTAACCGCTGGTGTGACGGCAAACTCGTACATAAATCGCTATTCAAAGTTCAAGGTTCAAAGTTCGAGGTTTGTATGGCCATGTGTTCTGGTCTTACTTGCAAGTCTGAAAAAACAAACTTTGAACCTTAAACATTGAACACTAAACTATCCTAAACCCCTTTAACCAGTGAATCGAGAGGCGTGTACTCTAGATTCTGCGAGGTCGCGACCGCTTCATAGGTCAGTTTTCCCGCAAATGTGTTGACGCCTTCCGCGAGACCCGGATCGGCCATGATCGCCTCATGAAAGCCGCGGTTCGCAAGCTGAAGCGCATAGGGCAGCGTCGCATTCGTCAACGCAAATGTGGACGTACGCGGCACGGCGCCCGGCATATTCGCAACGCAGTAGTGCAGCACGCCCTCTTCGTAATAGGTCGGGTTCGAATGGGTCGTCGCGCGCGTCGTTTCAAAACAACCGCCCTGGTCGACCGCGACATCTACCAAAACCGAACCGTCGGGTATGAGTTTGAGCATATCGCGGGTGATGAGTTTCGGAGCCGAAGCACCGGGAATCAAGACCGCGCCGATGATCAAATCGGCATGCGTAATCGCTTCCTCGATCGAGTAGCGGCTCGATGCGAGCGTCTGGATCTTCGATAGAAAAATGTCGTCGAGTTCACGAAGCCGTTCAAGGTCGAGATCGATCATCGTCACGTGCGCACCTAGCCCGATCGCCATTTTGGCTGCCTCGGTACCGACGACACCGCCGCCGATAATTACGACATCGGCCGCCGGGACACCCGGGACACCACCTAGGAGGATCCCGCGACCGCCGTTCATTTTTTCAAGATAGGTCGCGCCGACCTGAACCGACATGCGACCGGCGACCTCCGACATCGGGGTCAGAAGGGGAAGACGGCCTTTTTTGTCGGTAATGGTCTCGTATGCGACTCCCGTGACTTTGCGTTCGAGCATTTGGTTCGTCAGTTCGAGTTCCGGGGCGAGGTGCAGGTATGTGAACAAAAGCTGGTTCTCACGCATCCTCGGATATTCGGGAGCGATCGGTTCCTTTACCTTGACGACCATATCGCCTTCGCCCCACACATCGTCGGCCGTGTTGAGTATCTGTGCGCCCGCGTCAACATATTGCTGATCCACAAAACCCGAACCTTCTCCCGCACCTTTCTCGACAAAAAGCTCATGGCCCGCATCGGCAAGGGCCTGGACACCGGCCGGCGTTAGGCCAACCCGGTATTCGTTATCTTTGATTTCCTTCGGCAATCCGATTTTCATTTTTTAATAATCTCCTCACAACACTTTTATAAATCTCAATATCAATCGCTCGATACTATCGGTCGTGTAAGAACCGAACTGCCGCTCCGCCTCCGGGCGCAAGATCCAGCTCTAAGGTATCGCTTGGTCTCACATTTTTCCTGTAAATCCTGTAGGACTTCGGGTTGGTCTCCCAATGCGCATCCTCGCTGTCAGCGTATATTTTAGCCACCTGCTTGCGTTCGCCGTTTGGGAAGCTACGCAAAAAATCCAGTGGGATTTTTATCGTGCGCGCATTTTCATCCGTGATCGCACCAAGGTACCAAAATCCGTTGCCGCCCTTCCTTCTTCGCGCAATAACTATGAAATCTCCCGGCTCCGCCGCGATCACGCGGGTCTCATCCCAGTCGACGGGAACGTCCTTTATAAACTCGAAAGCATCCATGTACTTTTCATAGTTTTCCGGTAAGTCGGCCGCCATCTGCATTGGACTGTACATTGTAACGTAAAGCGCGAGCTGTTTTGCCAAAGTTGTGTGCACCTGCTGTGTTTTTGCCGGATCGTAGAAATTCATCTTGATCTCGAAGATACCCGGTGTGTAGTCCATCGGCCCGCCCATCAGGCGCGTAAAGGGCAGAATGGTTTCATGTGCGGGCGGGTTGCCGGCGCTCCAGGCGTTGAACTCATTTCCCCTCGCCGCCTCGGCCGTTAGCCAATTCGGATAGGTCCTGTGGAGGCCGGTCGGGCGAACCGACTCGTGCGAGTCGATCATGATCTTGTATTCGCCGGCCCTCTCAGCAACATGGTTGTAGTGATTGACCATGTATTGACCGTCGTGGAGCTCGCCACGGGGTATGATCCGGCCGACATAACCGGTCTTGACCGCTTCGTAGCCGTTCTTGTTCATAAACGTGAACGCGCGGTCGAGCCTTCTTTCGTAATTCGTCACCGATGCCGAGGTCTCATGGTGCATCACCAGTCTTACTCTTTTTTCCGCGGCGTACTTGGTCACGGCGTCGACATCGAAATCCGGGTACGGAGTGACGAAATCGAAGACGTTGTCCTTCCAGTTTCCAAACCAGTCTTCCCACCCGACATTCCAACCTTCGACCAGAACGCTGTCGATCCCGTTTTTGGCGGCAAAATCGATATAACGTTTTGTGTTTTCGGTCGTCGCACCGTGTCTTCCGTTCGGTTTGAGGGTTTTCCAATCCACCTCATCGATCTTTATGTTGTTTGTATCCGAGTAGTTCCAGGAAGACTTGTTTACATGGAGTTCCCACCAGATACCGATAAATTTCTGCGGTCTGATCCAGTTTGTGTCCCTTAGTTTCGTCGGTTCGTTGAGGTTGAGTATCGTTTTGGAAGCGATCAGGTCGCGGGCGTCATCGCTGACGAGGACCGTCCGCCATGGCGTTCTGGCGGGTGTTTGAAGATGTGCGCTACTGCCGACGGTGTTCGGCGCAAGCTCGGTCGAAAGGACGAATCGCTTTTTATCGACATTGAGGCAGATCGCCGGATAATTGATAAGGGCAGCCTCGTGGATGTTGATATAGAGACCGCTTTCGGTCTTGAGCATCAGAGGCGTCTGGACCGCACTGCCGCTGAAATTCGAACGGGTCGAAATGGAAACCGCGACCTTGCTTACCTTTTCCGCGTCTATCTCGCTTAATTTTGTCTCGGAATATGGGTATTCGTTTGTGTCGAAGTCCCCCGGAATCCAAAATGCCATGTGATCCCCGGTCAGATCGAATTCCGTATTTTCGCGCACGACCTCGAAATACCTGAGGTCCTTCTGCTCGGGGAATTCGTAACGAAACCCGAGTCCGTCGTTAAAAAGGCGAAACCTGACAACAATCTCCCGATTATTCTCGCCGACACTCTGCACGAACCTCGCTTCGAGCTCGCGATGATGGTCCCTGATCGTTTTGACTTCGCCCCAGACGGGATCCCACGAGCGGTCGCGTTCCGTTTTTACCGAACCATCCAGTTTGAATCCGGTCGACAGGTCATTGCCGCCTTTCAGTTCGAAACCGAGCCGGCTCGTCTCGATCACAGGTTTGTTTTTGTAACTGAGCGAATAGACGGGTTGGCCATTCGTATTGACCCCGACCGTCAACTTTAGATTGCCGTCCGGCGATTCAAGGGTTGCGGAAAAAACGCTGACCGCCAAGATGGCGAACAGCGTCACAAGCTTTAACGTTCTTAAGATTAACCTGATCAATTCAAAGCCCCGTGTCCGGAATCTAGATCTCGACCTCGTCGATCTGCGCTTTTTGCAGCTTGCCGGAATAATCCACATAGATCGACTTCCATTCGCTAAAGATATCGAGGACCTGCGTTCCTGCCTCCCGGTGACCATTGCCGGTTCCCTTTGTACCGCCAAACGGCAGATGGACCTCGGCGCCGATCGTCGCCGAATTGATATAGCAAATACCGGTGTAAAGTTCCTGCATCGCGTGAAAGGCGCGGTTGACGTCCTGCGTGTAGATCGCCGACGAGAGACCGTATTTTATGTCGTTAGCGACATCGATCGCTTCTTCGAGGCCGCCGACCGGGATCACCGTGGTGACGGGGCCGAAGATCTCTTCCTGCGAAATCCGCATTTCGCGTGATGCGTCCGTAAAGACTGTTGGTTCGATGAAGTAGCCGTTGTCGAAATCACCGCCGGTCAGACGATTACCGCCGCAGGCGAGCGTCGCGCCGTCCTCGTTCCTGCCGATCTCGATATAACCCATGATCTTGTCGACGGCCTGCTGGTTGATGACCGGACCGACATCGGTGCTCTCGTCAAGCCCGTTTCCGACCTTCAGGGCCTTTGCACGTTCGACGAGCTTCTCGCTGAACTCGGCGTAGACCCCCTCGTGCACGATCAGCCGTGAAGATGCCGTACAGCGCTGTCCCGAGGTGCCGAACGCTCCCCACAGCGAGCCTTCGACCGCGTTGTCGATATCGGCATCGTCCATAATGATGATCGCGTTCTTGCCGCCCATTTCGAGGCTTACGATCTTGTTGTCCCGGGCACATTCTTCGGCGATCTTTCTGCCGGTACTTGTCGAACCAGTAAACGAGATAAGGCGGACATCATCGTGGTTGACCAGGGCAGCGCCGGGTTCGGCGAATCCATTTACGACATTCACGACGCCCTTTGGAATTCCCGCCTTTTCACATGCCTTTACGAGATTGATCGTGGAAAGAGGAACATCCTCCCCGGACTTGATCACAACCGTGTTGCCGCAAACAAGCGCCGGTATCAGCTTCCAGGAGGGAATCGCCATCGGGAAGTTAAACGGCGTGATCAAACCGCAAAGTCCAACCGGCTGGCGTTCGCACATCGCGTATTTATTGGGCATCTCCGCCTTGGTTGTAAATCCGTGCAATCTCCGGCCCTCGCCCGCCGTGTAATAGGTGCAGTCGATCGCCTCCTGGACGTCGCCGCCGGCCTCGCTCAGAACCTTACCCATCTCCCGCGTCATCTCGCGCGTGAACGCCTCTTTGTTTTCGCGGAGAATCTCACCAAGCCTGAATAAAAGCTCGGCACGCTTCGGAGCGGGGGTCAAACGCCATCTCGAGGCCGTTTCCTTGGCCGCGGCGACCGCACGGTCGACGTCTTCCGCGGTCGATTTAGGAAATCTCCCGACGACATCGGAATTGTCCGCCGGATTGATATTCTCGAACCATTCTCCTGAAGCCGATGCAACCCATTCGCCGCCTATAAAATTGTGGTAGGTCTTTGTTTCCGAAGACTCGATAGCTTGTGACATAGCCGTTTCCTTATTATTCCTCTAAGTACAAAAAATAGTGGTCAATTGAACTATTAAACATAGACCAACTGACCACCATTAATCAAACCGTTTGGGCGTGTTATTTTACCGTAAATTGCACGATTCTCGGCACAATCGTACCGCCATCACGATCAAACGTGCTGACGTGGAGAACGACCGGGTCGCCGGGAGCCAATCCCTTAACAATCGCCCTGAAATTCTCGAGACTTCCAACCGGTTTCCGGTTTATTCTTTCGATCAAATCTCCACGCGCGATTGCCTGTGCACCGTTCGACAGTTTTTCTTCGACCAGAAAACTCGACGTTTCTAATCGAATAATCAAGAGACCTTCCCGGCCCTTGAGATTTCGTTCCTCCGCCTCTTTGCCCGATATTGGTTCGAGCGTCAGGCCAAACGGCAGCTTTTCGTCTTTTTCCTTGAGGGGAAGGGAACGCGGTGTGTCAAGTTCCTCCGGTTCGATGGAGTCTGACGGCCGTTCGTCGAGACGAACGATAACGGTCCGCGGCGTCAAACGGTCTCCCGTTTCCCGCAAGAAACTAACCGATATATCCTTGCCGGGCGGGGTCGATGCGACCTTTGCGATCAGGTCCTGGGCATCTATCACGAGATCCCCGTTAAGCCGCAGGATAATGTCGTTTTCCATGAGCCCGGACTTCGCCGCCGCCCCATTCGGGTCCCTGACCGATGTAATGATCGCTCCCTTTGCCGCCGGAAGCCCGTAAACCTTTGCGAATTCTTTCTTTACCGAATCAAGATAGACGCCGAGATAACCGCGCTTCACTTTTCCGTACGAAACGATCTGGCGATACACGTTTGCCGCTTCGTTCGACGGCAGCGCAAATCCGATGCCGTTGTAATCGCCGGTCGAGGTCGCAATCTGGGAATTCACACCTATTACGTTACCGTCCATATCAACCAAAGGACCGCCCGAATTTCCGCGGTTGATCGCCGCGTCGGTCTGCAAAAGCCGCTGAAAGGGATTTCCCTGAGGCGTCTCGCGGTTGGTCTGCGAGATGATCCCGGCAGTCACGGTTCGTGCGAGGCCGAACGGCGACCCAATCGCAAGTACCCAATCGCCGATCTCGGCACGGTCGGAGTCTCCAAAAGTTATGTAAGGAAGGCGTTTTCCGGCTTCGATCTTGAGTACCGCGAGATCTGTTTCCTCGTCCGCCCCGACGATCTTCGCCTCAAACTCATCGCCGTCGCGTAGTTTTACGGTGATCTTCTCGGAGTCCCTTACGACATGATAATTGGTCAGGACATATCCAGAGGGATCGACGATAAATCCGCTTCCAACCGCATAAGCCGGTCGCGGCGGCAGATTTCGGCGGATGAAATCCTCGAGGTCCCTCGATTTTCCCTCCTGATCGCCGCGTATCGTGACTTCCGGCATCTTGCCTTTTGTATCGATGCTGACAACCGCGGGTTCGACCTTTTTTGCCACACTGGCAAAAGAAGCCGAAAGCCTCTCGGGCCCCACGGTGTCGCTTGTATTTCTTATTGATTCGGGTGGCTGAGCCTGTACCGATCCGGCTAGAAGTGCAATCAGCGATATAAAAAACAGACGTCCGGCGCCACCGCCACGCGTCATCAAATCACGGAAACCAGAAACCCGAATCATAAAAAAACCTCCCGTCCGATCTATCGGAAACAACTAGGAATTATAAGTGTACACTAGCTTCTTGTACAGAAAATTTCCCGCGAGGCGGTTTCACGGCCTCAGAATTACTTTCAAAGCGCCCCGGCGAGAAGCGTGGTCCATTGCCTTGATGCCGTCGGTGAGCGCGAATTCTTCCGCAATCAACTTCTCGAGCGGAAACGCAGGGTTTCGGATGAGGTCGATGACCGGCCGAAACTTGCCGCAACGCGATCCGACAATCGTGATTTCATCAACCACCACCCGCCAGGCCTCCCAAACGGACTTGCCCTGAAAAGTCGATTTCAAGACGACCTTTCCGCGCGGACGGACCAAGCCGAGCGCGGTTTCAAAACCGCTTTCCGAACCGCTCGCCTCGACGACGACATCGAAGTCGCGTCCAAACTTCCCCGCGTCTTCCAGCAAAACACCTTCCGCGTTCCCCAGTTCGCCAATCCTTAATTTATTCGGATGTCTTCCGATCAGAAAAAGATGTTGGGTTTTTGTCGCGAGTGCCCAGGCGCAAAGGATACCCAGCTTTCCATCGCCGATAACTGCAACACGCGTCTCTGGTCGGATCGGCACCTGTTCGGTAATGCCCAGCGCGGCGGCGAATGGTTCGGCAAAGACCGCCCGCTCGTTGGAGATCTCGTCCGGCACCTCTATCAAATTGCGCGCCGGCAGACTCAGGTATTCCGCATGGCTCCCATCTCTCCCCAAAATGCCGAGCACGGTCCTGCCGGGACAATGCCTCGAGTCATTCTCCCTGCACCAGCCGCACTTAAGGCACCCCACATTTATTTCGCCAAGCACACGTTTTCCAATTAAACCGGGTACGTCCGGGCTCTCTTCCACGAGGCCAACAAATTCGTGGCCGATCGTGCCATGAAATCCGGCATAGCCCTTTACGATCTCGATATCCGTGTTACAGATCCCGGATATAAGTACCCGCACCAGAGATTCGCCTTCGGGCGCTGAAAAATCCTTTTCGGCGAGAATTAGTCCGTCTTTTGTCTTCGTCAAAGCTTTCATAAAGCACTCTTGCAAGCCTAAACATGATTCTAAAGCTATAATGCAATTGCAAATTAGAAAAACATTTCCCAAAGGTGATTGATGCGAATCCTCCTTGTCGAACCCGAGCCGCGGAACACAAAGCTGATACGGCGTGCGCTTAAGGCCAGTGCCTACGCGGTCGATTGTTGTAAAGACACCGATGACGCGTTATACCGGCTCGAAATCAACGACTACGATCTGATAGTCCTCGAGATTCAGCTTCCGAATAAGGACGGGGTCGATTTGTGCGAAGAGATACGGTCATCCGGCATCACGTCTCCGATCCTGATCCTGACAGCAAAGGGCTCTGTCGACGAC
>JAOTWT010000428.1 GCA_029862725.1 Acidobacteriota bacterium
CAACGATAAGCAGAATGATACTTGCCTGGATGGCCGCCCCAACTGATCTGATGATGCGGCTTTCAATTCTCTTATAGTCCGTCTTGTATATGACGATCCCCAAAAAAGCAGCCAACGCCCCGGAGAACAAAAGAGCCAGCTGGTTGGACCCGCTGGTGGCGTCGTCCTTAAAGACGACGATATTTATGACCAGTAACGATATCAAAACAACTACCGGTATAAGTGAGATTATTAAATGGGGTTCGTTTGGTTGGTTTTCGGCCGGGATTTCTTGAGTCATAGGTTTGTCTTAATTTTTGAGACTATACATCAGGCAACGCTGAATAGCCAAAATGAGGGCTGAACAACTGGAAATGAAGCTTATGTTTTGGGCGTATATAACAAGAACCGGTAGAAGTGGGCGGACTCCTTGTCAATAAACAGCTCGGGAGCCGGTTTAAGATCCGGGTTGATAAAACCGAGCATATCTTTGAGATGCCAATAAGATCTAATTCGTAGGGGCCCACAGAAAAATACGGCAGGCTTCAGCACGACCAAGGCTCGATTCAAGCCTGTACGTAATGAACGCCGACGGGACCGACCGGAAGCGGCTGACAAAGGACAAGGTCCGCGGCCAGGTGTTCATCATTCAGCCGGACGGAAAGTTCGGTCATAATGAGCCGACGCTCGAAGGAGGCAAAGCGGGGATTATGATCCATTCCGCTGACACCCCGGATGACCTGACTGGCTGTCTTGCGCCTGGGCGGAGCTTCGATGCCGTATCGGGAACTCTTCAGTATAGTTCTGAAGCGATGAATGACATCTTCAATTACTTCGGGGGCTTTGCTGAGACGAAGCTGGCGGGCTGGATCGTGGTCGAGCGATAGCGAAATGTGAATCCCTTTCGTCGATCAATTTAGCTGATCCAGCCTGTTGTTGGCGTACGACATCGTGGAAGAAAATCGCTGAATTAGTATTTCGCCGGTCCATGTTTTCGATTCGGACCGGTTCAGATTATCAGGGCGTTTCCCCGCCTCGTTTCGAATCACAGATCAGTGAACGCAAAATTACCTTGGCCCGGAGGTTTATTTGATCTTCTTGCCGTGAGTATCGGCGCCGCCTAGACGCAGCACGAGCCCGATTACAGCGCCGCTCTCGTCCCTTGTAAATGACACACTTGCCTTAACAACTTTATAGAAGAATTCATCCTCCTTTTCAGCAAACAACTCAAAGCGAGGCTGTTTTGTTGCCTGAGCAAATAGCCTGTTTCCCTGCCGGGTGACGACAATCGAAAATGCGGCTGAAAGCTTATACTCTCCGACATATTTTTCGAGGATTTCTTCGCTGAGACTAATCGCCTTCTTCGGCCCCTCGATTACTCTGAGCTTTGCCTTATTGTTGAGTATATAAAAACCGATGTCATCGACGCTTGCGGAGCCGTTTGTCGCCACAAAAACACCCTTCACATTCTTGTGGTCCATTCCGGCGAAGGTCCTGTAACCCCCCGTTCCCCCGTTGTGCCACTGAATGTCGATATCGTCCGATTTTGAAGTGATCCAGTTAAAACCCAACCGAACTGGAGGTCTGTCCTTTCTTTCATAGATGCGGGCGAGTTTTTGGGCTGCAGCCAGAGACCCTCCGATCTTTGATTTCGTAATCCCTAAATTAGCAGAAAGAAACTTGGCCATATCGAAGGGAGTCGAGCGCAATGCGCCGGCGCCGGCAAAGGTCGGCAGATCCCAATTCGGTGTTGCTTTCCCCGTTGCATCATGACCGACGGCGAGACGCGATTTCATCTCACGCGAAAAAGTTATCCCCGTGTGTAAATAGGGCGTGGATTCGTCCAATACTGATTGTTCGATGGTTTTTGGCGAAATAGAAGAGATCGACACACAGCCCCGGCAGGTGCGACACAATCACATATCAGGTTTCCGGTTTCAGGTTTGTTTCGCGTGATGAGGCAATCCCTTTCCGCGTAGAGCCAGAGAAAAACCAGTAGTCGCATCAGACCCGTTTTTGGTCAGTCATATACGCCGGGAGGCCCAACTGATCGATGCAAAATTATATGATGAGCAATATTTCGGCCCTTCCCGGGCTTCCGTCGGTGGGATTCCCGGATTGGAGTTTTCGCTTCGCGCTCCACGGCTGGGAACACGGATGTCAAATCTCCGATTCCCCCATACGGTTTCTTGTTATCAGCTCATACAGTTTCGGATAGAATGATCTTTTGAGGAGATAAAAGATGGGCACAAGATCGGATAAATCCAAAACGAAACAACCAAAGCAGAACAAGAGACAGGCCGTCGAAGCACGGGCGATTGGTGCGGAGAGGGTTGGAAGCCGGGCCGTCGGCGCAATGGCAGTTGGAGCGATTGCCTTTGGCGCGATGGCAATCGGTTTCTTGGCAATCAAACAGCTCAGGATCGGTCGAGTAAAGATCAGGAAACTCGAGATTGAAGACCTCGACGTTAAACGGCTTCGGGTAAAGGAGTTGGTTGTCGAGGATTAACGTTGAGCGTGATGGCTGCGGTTATCGGCCCTCAGCCACCGATTCCGTTATTCGCGTACCAATCCTCGTGCCGAGACATACGTTGACACTGCAGACACGAAGTCCATTGCCAACGATGCCGGCAGCCGGGACATTGCCCGCGCGTCTCGAAGGTGTTCCAGTTAGTGCCGCAGCCATTGAAATAGAATTCGGGGTCTCCGTAATCTACACATGCCCAACGGCTGGATTTAGAGGGCTGCCACCGGCATCGCGGGCATCGAATGCGGCCGCTGTCGAACACTTCCGCCGTTCTCTCTTTCCTCACAGTGTCCCGGTTCTTATTCAAGGCTAGATTTTTGCGCAGCCAATAAGCCGCCGCGAGTAAGAGGTTAAGGGAATCAGATATGTTTACAGCGCCATACGTGACCATTATTCTTCCCAAAACTGTCCCGATTCCTTTTTTTATTCCGACTTCCATGCTGCCTGATCGAGCGGCTCCCTGTTTATGATCGAGACCCCTCCGTCGTCATCTGAGCAGAACCAATACTTGTATCCATCGAGATTCAGATACCGGTACGAAACGTTCCAGAACATTCCGTCATACCCTTTTTGCCGGATCAGGTCGACAAAGAAATCGAACTCCGCGGTCAGATCTTTCCTCCAATGCTGGATCGTGTATTCGTGCGGGGCCCTCTTTGCGTAAGCTTCGCGAAGCGCCATTCGGCATCCGCAATGTATTCTCTTAGACATGCAACACTGTCGTTGAAACCCGTTTCTTTCATTGTAAAGTCCATTTCGCAATCTTTTGCTCTCAATGAATAAATGGAGCGACTTTCCCTGTTTCGGAAAGAAAAACCAGAGATCCTTGATTTGCTCCGGATCCTGTTTCTCTG
>JAOTWT010000025.1 GCA_029862725.1 Acidobacteriota bacterium
CATTGAAGTCATCAAGGCGATTAGGGGTATCACCGACCAACGACTTTTCGTCGACGCAAACCAGGGCTGGACAGACGTTGAAGAGGCAATCGATACGGCCGCTGAACTTGTTGAGCTGGGGGTCGGATTGATCGAACAGCCGTTTGCGAAAGGAGAGCCGGAAAATGCCGGCAGGCTGAGGGACCGCTGCGGAGTTCCCGTGATCGCCGACGAGGACGTTCAAACCGCTGGAGACATCGCTCAACTCTCCCGGTACTACGACGGGATAAACATAAAGCTTATGAAGGCGGGCGGAATACGCGAGGCTCACAAGATGATACGGGAAGCGAGGGAGCTGGGTCTCAAGGTGCTGCTCGGCTGTATGACCGAGAGTTCGATCGGCATATCCGCAGCAGCCCAACTTGCACAATACGCCGATTGGTGCGATCTTGACGGCAACCTGCTTATAACGAATGATACCTGCAACGGTGTCGCAACGGTCAATGGTGAGTTGCGGCTCTCGGATGCTCCGGGAATCGGAATCACCGGTGAGGGAAATCTCAGTTCATTGTTTGGACCTGGCGGTTAGATATGGAACCGATTTTTACAAATGACGCGATCGTATTTGGGCTGCTGATGCTGGTGCTCGGCCTGGTTTTTTACACCGCGAGCCTCGAAACCGGCATCTGGCCGAAAATCTACAAGTTCGTTCCGACCCTCCTGCTTTGCTACTTCATACCGGCACTTCTTTACTGGCCCTTGGGGTTGATCGCCCCGGAGTGGTTTAAGCCGGAAATTCTGGAATTCGCAAAGGGGATTGGGGTGGCCATCCCCAACGGTGCGACTTTTAACGAGATCGCGATGCTGCTCTCGAATGCGGGGGCAAAAAAAGCCGATTATGAGGCAATGACCGGTTCGACAAATCTCTATTTTGTCGCCTCCAGATACCTTCTGCCGGCCTGTCTCATCCTGCTCTGCATAAGCATCGATCTGAAAGCCATCATGAATCTCGGCCCGAAGGCACTGATCATGTTCTTTACGGCAACGACCGGGATCATCATCGGCGGTCCGATCGCGGTCCTGATCGTAATGTACTTGGCTCCGGGCTTGATCGCTGTCACACCGGACGAGCTGTGGCGCGGGCTCTCGACGGTCGCCGGCAGCTGGATCGGCGGCGGCGCGAACCAGGCGGCGATGAAGGAGATATTCAAGGTCGACGATAACCTCTTCGGTACGATGTTGATCGTGGATATCGTCGTCGCGAATATCTGGATGGGATTTATTCTCTATGGTGCAAGCATCACAAAAAAGGTGGATAAATGGCTAAAAGCCGATGTGGCTTCGATTGAGGAATTGAAGGAGAAAGTCGAAAAGTTTCGGGCGGGCATTGAAAAGATTCCCACCGCGACAGATACATTCATACTCATGGGCGTCGCTTTTTTTGGCGTCGGCCTGTCGCACTTTCTGGCGGACATCATCACCCCGTTTATGGGTGGCTACGCGGAAGCGCTAAAAGCGTGGCGGTTGGAGTCACTGGCGTCAGGATTCTTTTGGCTGATCGTAGTATCGACAACATTTGGGGTGATTCTCTCGTTTACACGAGCCCGAAATCTGGAGGGAGTCGGGGCGTCGCGTTGGGGAACGATTTTTATTTTCGTACTGGTCGCGACAATCGGTATGAAGATGAACCTGCTCGAAGTGTTCAATAATCTCACGCTGTTTGGCATCGGCCTGATCTGGATGATTGTGCACGTAATCCTGCTCCTTGTAGTTGCGAAGATTATCAAGGCACCCTTCTTCTTCGTTGCTGTCGGCAGTCAGGCGAATGTCGGCGGGGCGGCTTCGGCGCCGGTCGTCGCATCTGCCTTCAGCCCCGCCCTCGCACCGGTCGGCGTATTGATGGCAGTCGTTGGGTACGCATTGGGAACTTACGGTGCGATCATCTGCGCATATCTCATGCAGGCTGCGACACGATGACCATCTAACTACCGTCATTTTCCGGTCTGAAGCATCGGTTTTTGCGGATTCTGCCTACCGCCAGCCCTTAACACATTCAAAAAATATTTACTCAGAGCCCTTTATCGTTATATAAATAGGGTTTAAAACATCTTTTGGAAGCAGGGCATAAAGGCTGAGGACAATAGTCGGGGGGTGAAACTCACACCAACTCTGAATCGCCGGCGCTTATTTCGGAACAATGGAGGGCATATGTATCGAAGACACTTTAATGCATTGGTTAAGGCATGGAACACCGGAGAATTCGATGAGCTGGAACAGTGTGTGCACAACGAAATCGTGAGACACGGTCCGGCGTCAATGAAGAGCAGCGCAAATAGCATAGCGGATCTCAAGAATTTGATCACCGGTTTTAGAACGGCTTTTCCGGACCTGCACCTGGTGCTTGATGAAGAGATCTATCAGCAAGGGCGTTCGACAATTCGCTGGACATTTATGGGTACAAACACCGGACCCGGCGAATTCGGGCCGACAGGTAAGTTCGTCAAGATACAGGGTGCGTCAATTGCGCATTTCAAAGACGACAAGATCATGGAAGAATACGTCTTCTACGACACAGCGGATTTCTTCGCCCAATTGGGATTGACGGACCTGTCAATAGCGGCTACGGGCTAGAAACGTGATCAAGCCAGCGTGCGGTATCGATCGCCGCTGTAAGAAATTTCGATTTCAAATAAACGGGTGAAGGGCCGAATACAAGGTTCGCAGGGACCAGGCTGGTTATCACGATTTTCCCGGTTGATAACGCATGAATAAGTTTCAGCGCGGATTCAACGACCGTAGGGTTCTGCGACTCCCGCCTCACGGAACGTCGTCCACGAATTCCAGACAGTTGGATTTGGAATTCAAACCTATATTTCAAAGATGGATTTTCAACTTCGATAAAGCGTTATTCCGGCGCAAAGTATTGACCGACCAAAAGTAATGCGTCCATGTATCCGTGCGCGAGAATCGGAATCCAAAGGTTTCGCCCAACAGCGAGATAGGCGATGCCAAGCGCAAGGCCCATGAATGCCGTTTGAATTATGCCCATCACGCCCCAATTGTAGTGTATGAGGCCAAAGACTATCGCGCTTAAGATCACGCTAACCCGTGTCGCCCATTTTCCTTTTCCCCCAATTTCCTCCAGGCGCGTGATCAGAAAACCCCTGTAGATGACTTCCTCCCCAAACGATGAACCGATAAAGACCGCAACCAGCGCCACCATCAACATAGGCAGGTTGCCGCGGAGATAGTTGAAGCCGCTCATATCAGCCTGTTCGGGAATCCCGACGATATTGGCCCCGACGATTGACCCAAGCACAAAGGCCGCGACTGCGGCCAGAAGAACCACTAGAGACTTCAAGACGGCCCGGATAATTGTGCGTCGGTTTCCCAATTTGAAGGTCAGCCCGAGGTGTTTCCACGTTTGACCCCGCAGCCGCAGGCCAGCCCAGACGATGGCGAGCATGAATAAGTACGCGGTCCACACGAGCGCCTGCAGCACCAAGGGGTTTCCGTCGGCGATCCGGGTCGCAATGACGATGACGATCAAGGCGACCGCAAAGATAAATAAGATTTCGCAGATCTTTGCGAACCTGCTCGTGTTCAGCGCGTGTCCGATTTTCCCTCTCGTTTGCGCCATCTGCGTACCGTTCTCGTGTGATCCTGTCATATTTATTGAATACGCTTCCGATCTGGTGAAGTTCAAATCTCAAACCTGAACGCCGTCATCTCACCTGTTGTCAACCGATGATTCCAAACGCTTCGCGAAGCACATAACCGGTGAAGAACGCAAGCGTCGCGGCGGCACCTCCGGTTAGCAGGGTTCGAATACCGGATGAAACGGCGGGCTTTGACAGGACGATGCTTTTCAACATGCCGATCGAAAAGAACATGATCCCGGCAAGCACCGAGCTAAGCGCAAATTTGGTACTGGCTTCCAGATTCCAAAAAAGGAAAGGCAACAGGGGTACTGTTCCGACTGCCAGAAACGCACTCAATGTCGCGGTTCCCGATCGCCATGGACTAAGTCCGCTGGTTTGAATCCCATGCTCTTCGGTCATCATAGTGTCGATCCACAGACGCCGGTCGCTGGTGATCGTCTCCACAATGGTGTCGAGGGTTTCTCCGGTAAACCCCTTCATTTGAAAGATTTGCCGGATCTCTTCGCGTTCGCCTTCGGGAATCTTGTCAATGTGCTCTTCCTCTGTTTGACGGATGCTATCGGCGAATTCCTTCTGGGCCTTGATCGCCTCGTAGTTGCTGATTCCCATACTGAAGCCGTCGGCGATCAGATTCGCAAACCCGAGCACAACCGCGACGATCGAAGGAAAACCCGCGCCGACAGCACCCGACACGACGGCGAACGTCGTCACGCAACCATCGATACCGCCAAGCACGGCGTCTGAGATGTTCTGGTTCGAAGGCGCTTGGATCAGACGCCGCGAGATCGCTTCGGGACTGTGCTCCTCGATCAGTTCATTGGCGGGATCAGAGTTCATCGTGTTCGGGACCTCTGTTCCGGTTGATGATTTCAAGATATTTCCTTTCTCGTCTTATCGAAATAAAGGTGAAGACGACAAGGACGAAAAGTACAAAGAAAACGGCCAATGTCATGAACGGCAAGATCGCCGCCATCAGCAAGAGACTGGTGCCGGGCAAGGTACCTTCGTCAATTTTTGCCATGACATAAACCGGGTTTGCGAGTAGCGGGCTAAAAACCAGAACTCCGATTACGCTTGAGATCACGAGTGCGATCATCACCCAACTTGCGATCGGCCAATAACTCATCAACCTTGTCCTCGCGAGCAACATCGATTCTTCTTTGTCACTTAGTTTCATAGGATTCACAGTTCAGGCAAGGATCGCCCGAAAGTCGGTCGTTGTCTATTCAAATGAGACAAAAAGAGCCAAGTTTATTTTTGACATTCTTATTTTGCACCTCCTTTGCGGCAATCATGACACGCGACGGCCTTCGCATCGATATGTCCTTTGGCCTCTTCGTAATACCACTTTTGGTCCCTTGCACGCCAGATTTCTTCCTTGCCGCATTTCCGACAAGCAAAGGGGCGGTCGATATAGTAGTCGGGCAGCGAACCGTACGTATTTATATGGTCTAACTTATCATGATCCGCCTTGACCGCCGTTGGATGGTCTTTTTGAACAAGCGGGTGGAGTGCGGCGATTCGTTTTGCCTCTTTGAGTTCTTTTGCGTCCGGGTCGCGGCCGGTATCGGCTTTTCTTTTCATCTCAATTCAACATTATCGGTTCGTTTAGTGCAGTGCTGTGCACTGCGGGCAATGCAAAACGTCGCTCCGAACAATGGTCTGCGGGATAAACTCGTGCAGTGTTTTGTTTTGAAAACACGAAAGTTCGGACTCTCTGTTCCGCAATCCTCTTTTTGATCCTACTTGCGGCCGGGACACGCCGCTCCGCCTCCGTGATGTGCGGTGAGTCTCTGGCTCACCGTTAGCGTCTGGAATTTAAATTGCGTAAGGCCTGGCCTTGAGAATTTTTGCGGCGGAGCCTCGCTGTTTTGGATGAGCCGCAAGAATACCCGCATTCACACACTCCCCCCAGTCCATTCCCGTTTTAACAACCCAAGAAAAACCGTATCCTGGACCTCGCCCATCTGATACCAACGCTCCCGCAGAAGTCCTTCCCGGACGAATCCCTGTTTTTCCAAGACACGTAATGAGGCCGTGTTCTTCGGATCGACGTCGGCTTCGAGGCGGTGAAGATCCAGTGTGTTAAACGCAAATCCGATCAGTGTTTCAACCGCTTCTGTTGCGATGCCCTTACCCCAGGATGCTTGAGCGACTGCAAAACCGATCTCACCCCGCCGATTCGGCCTGTCGAGGTTGAGCAGTGTCGAGGTCCCGACGATCTTCCCGGTTTCGTTCCATCGAATACCCCAGCCAAATAGATCGCGGCGCGCAAATTCCTCGTGCGTTTCTTTGATAAAACGCCTTGCGTCATTCGTATTCTCAAGCGGCGGCATTCCCCAGTAACGCATGACTTCAGGATCTCCAAAAATCGCTAGAATCTGGGGTGCATCATCCGTCTTAAGGGATTCGAGTTTGAGCCGGGTGCCCTTTAAGGAGGGCAATATTTCTCCCCATTGGAACGCTTTTTTCATTTCTCCTGGCTCGCCTCTTCAAGCTTCTTGCCCCTCTCTTCAAAGACATTCCAACCCGGTCGCGGCTTGTTATTCATATCGCGCAATCCGGGTGCTGCCGGAAAATCCAGGAACAAGTCACGCGGCTCTAAGGATTCTTTGTAATTCGGTTGAGTTTTCAATAATGATTCCGGGAAATCGTACATCATGAAGTAGCTCCTCGCGTTCAAACGCGTCTTGCGATCACGCACTCCGAGGTTACCCCAAACGCAGATACTTTCTCGTGGAACTCGATTTTCCATTGCGGGTTTTCGACATAGGGCATTAAATCAATTGGGCGGCAACCCCCAACCAGAGAAGGCACGAGGCTCTGAATCAATCCGAGAGATCCCGATATCAGACTTGTCGGTAAACTGGCTCCGGTAGAAAGTCCCGACAGGCAAAGAATTCCTTCGGGTCGGAGTATTCGATGAGCTTCGACGAGGACGGCCTTTATGTCTTCATCCGACAGGAGATCAAAAACATAGTTCGATACGAAGCGGTCATATGCTTCGCCCGGTTCCGCACCCGGTGCGCCTCCGACTGTAAGCATTACAGTTGCGCGGTTTGAATAGGACGCGAGCTTCTCATTCGCAAGACGGACCATTTCGGGACTTACGTCATGCCCGCAGTATTTTGCCTTGTCATCGAGATAATTCTCGAAGAGATTGAGCGCAAAACGGCCGGTCCCGCAGCCAAATTCGAACACCGACTCAGCTTCCTCGAATCGGCCGTTTCTGAGAAGGAGTTCAACCGCCTTATCTTCATAAAATGCCTGTGAGTCCTGAAACGAACCGATACGGTCATAAACGCGTCTTGCTTGTTCGTGCGACAGGGAAACCATATTTGCCAATTAATTAGTTATTCCGCGGCGTATTTACCAAATCTTCGACTTCTCTTCCACAGCAGTTACGAATCCTTCGCATCCGCATCGCTTCGTACCGTTGTTTTGCCAATTTCGATCGCCCATTCCTTGCAATGGATACATAATCCGATTATAGACCTTCTTCATCACAAGCCTGACCCATACGCGTGCAAATCCCTCGTGATATCGGACCGCGTCCGAAACCTCTCTGAACCGAAGGATGGGACGCAGCGCTTTGAATTTGGGTTTTCTCATTGTCATTCTACACCGAGGGAAGCTGAGAGAAGTCCCCTGTATTCTGAGAAACAACTATCGTAACGTAATCACCAATCGCTCTTTTTGACCCAGCAAACTTTGAACGGTGTTTCAGCTGGAATGTTCAAACAGACGAAGCCCGTTCCTTTCTAAACCGTTCCCGCCTTTCATGCATACTCTTTTTGAGCAGCATCACCGGAACCAGATCACCGGCGAAGTGAAAACCGAAGCAGGCGATGAGACCGAGCGGCGATAACAAGAGCAGGATCGCGACGGAATGAAAGGCCATTTGGAACGGGATCGACCACGAACCTTGGTACATATGTGCCGCGATAGAAAGCACGAAACCTATCAACACGGCGGCAAAAATGTTTTCGATCAACCCGCCAAGATGGTGAACCAGCACCCCGCGGTAAATGACCTCTTCAGTAAAAGGGTTCAACAAACAGACCGCCAAAAACGCCAGAATCTTCTGGTTTGGATCACGCGGCCAGATCATCCTCATAGTATCGTATGAGAGTTGGTGCAGCCGTTCGCGTATGCCAAGACCGGCTGCCGCAGCCTCGATCACGCCGAGAACAACGAAATAGACCCCAAAGCCAATGACAAATGAGAACACCGGATGGATCGTCCTCGATGCGCCGAGATCATAAAGACCAAACCCGCCGAACACCGTGAACAGGATGATTGCGATCAAAACAACCACCTGCTGGACAAGGATCTGACTACCGGAAGCGAGTGCGGTTCGTGGACGCCTGATGTGCGTTGTATTTCTATTCTGCCAATAAAACCGAACTGCAATAATAGCGGAAAGCGCTGCGAACAGGACGGTAATCAGAATCAATAAGGCGGAGGCGGTCATAATTTTTGATGTCCGGGGTTGCCTGTGGAACGGTCAATGATCCCACACGGTGACGAGGAACTGTGACACCCCGACAAGGTTTGATCGCCGCAGCCTGCGAATCCGGATCGAAAGCCGCTTGCTCGAGTCATCCATTACTTGTTCAGGATCACTAAGATATAGAGCGCTACTCCCGATAGACCCAATAACAATGGTACGACTATCGGAATGGCCAGTGCCCCTCTAAGGGTTGCCGCAATCATTCCGATTGCAACGACAATATCAATGAGGGCCGCGATTTTGATTATGTTCCTTTGTTGAGACGTCATAGCAGTTCGATCCCCCCGTTCTAATCGTTTGTTCCAATATAGACGATTCCTCAAGCACATTCGAAGCGACGCGATGATTGGAATTCAAGCGCCGACGGTCCGGAACGGGGTCTCACATTACGGTAAATTGGCATATAATTCCACAAAAAGAATAAGGAGACGTGATTTTGGCTAAAACTTTGGAAAATCGGCTTGTATCGCTGGATGTCTTTCGAGGCATCACGATTGCCGGAATGATACTCGTCAATAATCCGGGTGATTGGTCTTCGATCTATCCGCCGCTCCAGCACGCGGCCTGGCACGGACTTACGCCGACCGATCTGGTCTTCCCGTTCTTTCTTTTTATCGTCGGTGTCGCAATCGCGCTCGCCCTTGGAAAACGAGCGGCGGAAGACGCGAAGCGTGCGGTCTATTTAAAGATCCTGCGACGCAGTGCGCTGATATTTCTGATCGGCCTGTTTCTGAATGGTTTTCCATATTTTGAACTCGGAACGCTGCGAATTCCGGGCGTGCTGCAGCGAATCGCCGTCTGCTACCTGATTGCTTCGATTATCTTCCTGCACGCATCCTGGAAGAAACAGACCCTGATCGCGATCGCCCTCCTTCTTGTTTACTGGCTCATGATGACTTTGGTACCGGTTCCCGGCTGCACTGTAACTACAATTAGCGACAAGGCCTGTAATCTTTCTGCGTATATCGACCGGGCAGTTTTGGGCGTCAATCACATCTGGTCTTTGGGCAAGGTCTATGATCCCGAGGGCATTTTGAGCACGCTCCCCGCCGTTGCTACGACGATCAGCGGCGTGCTGACCGGCACCTGGTTGCGCAGTGAAAGAGGTCGTCCCGAAAAAGTTGCCGGATTGATGGTCGCGGGTTCGTTCCTGCTGGCAATAGGCTGGGTCTGGCTCTTCTGGTTTCCTCTGAACAAAAGCCTTTGGACGAGTTCGTATGTCGTCTATACCTCGGGGATCGCTCTCTGTTTCCTCGGTTGCTGCATGTGGCTGATCGACTTGAAGGGTTACAAGATGTGGGCAAAACCCTTTGTAGTGTTCGGAACGAACGCGCTTGCTCTTTATATCGGCGCAGAGCTCCTCGCAAAGCTTCTGGACGCGATCAGTTTCTCGGACGGCGGAAGCGGGCGTATCGCATTGAAGACTATGATTTTTGAAAATGTATTTCTGCCGATCGGCGCGCCACTGAACGCGTCTTTGGCATACGCGATCACCTTCATTCTGGGATGGCTCGTGGTGCTCTGGGTCCTCTACCGGAAGAACATATTTATCAAGGTCTGAACGGGCAAATTAGCTCGTTGTTACCGACGAGAATTTGTAGGCAAGGACCAGGCTGAACGCGCCCATCAGCGCGGGATATCGACCGAGTGTCGATGGCATTATATTGACAGCCGGAAATCCCTGGCAAATTGATGATTCGGCAGCCGTGACGATGTCTTCCGAGACCAGCGACCAGGCGCGTACGATCGGCCCGACGACGATCGTTACCTCTGGTGAAAGTCCTTGTACCAGCGTAGAAATCCCAAGACCGATGCATCTCGCGGTATCTTTGACAGCCTTGACGGCATCGTCGTTTCCATCGAGTGCAAGATTTATTAACTCGTGAAAATCGATTTCGCCGGTATCTACCCCGGCATTCTCAGCATATCGCGCGAGCGCCGCGCGCTCCGACGCGAACGCCTCCCAGCAGTGGTCCATACCGGCGGAACAAACTGTCGGCGCATTTTGTCCGATTATCATGTGCCCGAATTCACCTGCCACTCCATCCTTTCCGCGATAGATCTGCCCGTCAAACACAACCCCGGTACCGACCCCGATATGGATCAGTACCGAGATGAAGTTTCGTACATTGCTTATCTCAGGTCGTCCCAACCACAGCTCCGCAAGCGCCACCGCGTTCGCATCATTCTCCATTAGGACGTGCAACCCGGTCGCTTCCTGGAGCTTGTGCGCGAGATTCGGCTCATCCCAATTCAGGTGCGGAATGACGACGACCTTCCCGTCCCACGACTCGACGAGTCCGGGTACGCTTAGACCGATTCCTTCGATCGACCCGTTGCTTTTCTCAATAAAATAATTGGCGGCCGCGATGATCCGGTCTATCGTCTTGGTTGAGTTTTCACTCGTAGGAAATTCCTTGTGCTCCAGCAAACGTCCGCTCAAATCGCACGTGCCGACAATCGTGCGTCGCTTCCCGAGGTCAATGCCAACTGAAATTGCTTCTGCAGTTTTGAGAGTCAGAAGCCTTGGCGGACGGCCGCCAGAAGATTCGCCGTAGATCTCCTGTACGAGTCCAAGGTCGGACAATTCGTCGACTATCAGTGACACTGTCGATCGCTGGAGTGCGGTCGCCCTTGCAATATCGGCGCGCGAAATGGGGCCTTCCTCGCGTACATAATTAAGGATGATCTGACGGTTGATATCGCGAATCGTGTTAGAGCGCGCGACATGTGATTTTCTCAAGTTTATTCTTTTGATCATCAATCTTCCCGATAGCCTAAGAAACTCCCATATGACTCATTTCGAATCTTCACAATTCATTCAAAACGCGTCAGCCAATGACCTGACTCTTAATTGAGCCTTCAATTCCTGGACAGTAACCCGGGACCCCGTTCTGAAAACGACTTCCTTCGCGCTCCCCGGCAAAAGCGTAAAAAAGTTGTCGGAAAAGAACCCTTCTTCAGCCGGCCCGTCAAGATAGACCGCCTTCGCTACTTTATCGGTAGTCAGACGGATCTTTAGTCCGTCCGACGTCCTGGTCACTTCAGAATCGATCCTTGGACGCTGGGCCTTTAGCTCCTTGAACGGGGCAAAGAAGAAGTGGTTTGTTGATAAGGTCCGCCGTTCATCCGACAACTGAGCTTCAACGACCACTTCGGTTCTCCCCTTTCCATCCAGAAGCATTTCGACGGGCAGGCTGACGTACGATTTTCCCTTGAGAGGTTCGGCGGAAATCTGGAAGTGCCGTAAATAGAGCTTGTTGCCATCCAAATCAAGCGCCTTCACCTGCAAGACCAGCCCTTTTACGTCCGGAAAATCCGACACAACATAAAAATTCAGGTTGCCGTCTTCTTCCAGGGGACTGACCATCAGAGGTTCGAAAAATCGTCTCGCAAAGTAATGCATCGCCTTCCAGCGTCCGAAATAGTCCGTACCCGCCCAGGATGCGACCGGCCAGCAATCGTTGACCTGCCAATAAAGGGCGCCCATGTTGCGCGGCATGATCCTACGGAAATGCTCGGTCCCGATCCTCATACCTTCCGCCTGCAATACCTGGCTTACATACAAAAACGACTCGAAGTCCTTCGGTTCATTATATTCCCGAAGCATATACTCCCTGATCAATTGGTTCCCGCGCGGATGCTTCTGGTGAGCGAGCATCACCTCGGTCTCGATGTTCTTCCTGTCGGCGGGTTCCGTGTAGGATTCAACAGTTTTCATCTCCGGAAACGACTGGAAGCCGTATTCGCTCATAAACCTTGGGAATTGCTTCTGATATTCCTCAAACGGAAGAGATGCGTGCCAGACACCCCAATAATGAACGTCTCCGACCTTCTGCGAGTCCGCGTCATCCTGAAAATTGGAACTCGGGCTGCTTGACCAATAGGGAGTCTCCGGATCATATTTCTCGACAACCTCCGGCAGAAGACGCGCGAACAACTTTAGATAATCGTCCCAGATATGAGAAGGCAGACGCTGCTTCCAGCCCCAGTGGTTCCACGCAGTCTCGACCTCGTTGTTGCCACACCAAAGCACTATCGAGGGGTGATTGCGTAGGCGTTTGATGTTGTCTATCGCTTCGCGGCGTACGTTTTCGAGGAATGCGCTGTCACCCGGATACATGCTGCAGGCGAACATGAAATCCTGCCAGACGAGGATCCCCATTTCGTCGGCGAGTTCATAAAAATAATCGTCCTCGTAAATCCCTCCGCCCCAGACGCGAACCATGTTCATGTTGGCATCGCGCATGGATTCCATCAGGTGACGGTACTTCTGTTTCGTAACACGCGTCGGAAAACTGTCCGCCGGTATCCAGTTTCCGCCCTTGCCGAAAACCGGTATGCCATTGATTACAAACTCAAAACTCGAGCCCCATTGATCCGGCTTTTGCCGCAATTCGACGGTTCGGAGGCCGGTTCTTTCTTTTTTGCTGTCGGCAATCCGCCCGTCGATCTCAAGTTCCAATTCAAACTCATAAAGCGGTTGCTCGCCAAGCTGCACCGGATACCAAAGCCTTGGATTAACGATCTCAAAATCCAAAAAGACCTCGTTTTCGCCTGCCGCCAGTTGCACCGCTTTTTCGGCAACTCTCGTCTTATCGGTGATATTTCGCAGCGAAATCTTCGCGGAAATTGGCTTTACGGCGACGATCTCGACGGCGCCCGAGAGCTCTGCCCTTGGCTTACCGAGCCGAACCTGTTTTATATCAAGGCTTTCGATTCGCGCTTTGTCCCAAGTGATCAGCCGGACGGGTTTCCATATCCCGCTCGTAACAAACCGCGGGCCCCAGTCCCAGCCATACTGGTAAGGCGCCTTTCTTGTGTAGGGACTTGTTTTTTCACCCTGATCGTTTGAAGCGGGAAGCTGGTAATCCAGTTTCGACATCCGCGGCAGGATCTCGTTGATCGGCGAGCGGAATACGATCTTGAGTTTATTGTCACCGACGGTCGCGTAATCCTTGATGTCCACCCGCCACTGGCGGAACATGTTATCAGCTTCGAGAATTTGTTTGTCGTTAAGGAAGACCGTCGCGTACGTGTCGAGACCCTCAAAAAAAAGCTCGACGCTGTCACGTGCGAGCATATCCCGGGATATCGCGATCGTCGTTTCGTATTCCCAATTCGTCTTACCAATCCATTGGAGTTTTTTTTCGTTGTTGCGGTAAAAAGGATCCGGAATCAATTTGTGGTCGAGCAGGTCCGTATGAACGGAGCCGGGCACGGTCGCGGACCTCCAATCGGTTTTACCCACTTCGCGAAACTTCCAGCCGGCGTCAACCGTCAACTCCGTTCTTTCGGCGGCAAACGACGCACTACCAAGAATTCCCGTGGCGTACAAAAAAAGAACTATTAAACTCAGTTTTCTCATTGGACCTCAAAATCTGTGCTTCGATATTCACCGATGATGCACGCGGACATAATCCACGAGCATCGTCTGCGGAAACTGCGTTGTTTCGTCCGGATTACCCGGCCAGGATCCACCGACCGCAACGTTCAGGATTAGGAAAAAGGGATGATCGTGGACCCATTCCGTTCCTTTTGGCAGATCTGCCGGTGTCCTCGTCTGGTAGAGTTGCCCGTCCACATACCAGCGGATCTTATTCTCAGACCATTCGACCGTGAAAACATGAAAGCCGTCCGAAACTTGCTGGTTATCCGCAAATGTAAACGATCCCCCGATGCCGTTTGCGCCGGAATATCCCGGGCCATGGATTGTGCCGTGGACAATCGACGGCTCGCGGCCGATGTTTTCCATGATGTCTATCTCGCCGCAAACCGGCCATCCGACAGTTTCGATGTCGTTTCCCAGCAGCCAGAACGCCGGCCACATGCCCTGGCCTTTGGGAATCTTGATGCGCGCTTCAAAACGCCCGTATTTCCTGTCGAAGTGCTGCTTCGAGATGAGTCTTGCCGATGTATAGCCACATGGCCCGTACCAACAGCTCAGCGTAAGCGGCGGTTCTTCCTTAATTGCCCTGATTACAAGCGAGCCCTGACCGTCGTGATAAACGTTTTCGGTTGAATTCCTGTAGTACTGCAGTTCCTGGTTTCCCCACCCCCAACCACCGACTTCGGGGGTCCATTTGGAAGAATCGACAGGAGAGCCCGCCGGGCCGTTAAACTCGTCCATAAAGGCGAGCTTTTTGATCCGCACCTGCGAAAAAACTGCCGGAGCGGATAAAGACAATACGAAAATCAGAAACACCAGCTCGACGAACCGGAAATGAACCGATTTTATTGCATCCATCACCCTAATCTTGTCCCTCGTCGCCTCGGCCGTCTTTTCTCATCCCTCTTCTCTCGTCCTTACTCCAAAGTCAGATCGGCCTCCAACACATCTCGCGAACTCGAACCGACAAAGATCTTGTAGGCCCCCGGTTCGAGGAGCCAATTGCCGTCTTCGTCGTAGAAACCGAGCTTTTCCGCCG
>JAOTWT010000026.1 GCA_029862725.1 Acidobacteriota bacterium
ACTCTTTGAGCGGAATCGAGCGATCCGTGTTAAAGACGAGTTCCGCATCAAGCGCCAGAAACCAGATTGTCATATCGCCGATAGGTGAGGCGTTTACAAAATTGCCGCCGAGGGTCGCCATATTCCTGATCGGTGTAGAAGATACGAGTTTCAGGTGGTCATAGAGCCGCGGAAAAATATCGCTCATCAACTCCGACTCGAGTAGGTCCGTGACAGTCGCCGAAGCTCCTATTTCAATATACCCAGCGGACTCCCAAATCCCCCTAAACTCCTCGGAATAAAAGACATGGGTCGCCTTTTCAATGACCATTTGATCGGGTTTTTGAACATAGAGGTCTGTCCCGCCCGCGACGACAGGAGCACTCGGCTCCCAGCCAGGCATTTCCGCCTCCCTGTATAACTTCAGTTTATCGGCAACATCTGCAAAATACTCCGGGACTATGCCGGCCTGGATGGCGTCGATCGTTTGGTCCCCGTTGCTCGCGGACTTGTATTGGCACAAATCCGCCGCCGCCGTTTCCAGCGATTTGTAACCCGTACAGCGGCAAATATTACCGTCGATTGCTGAAACCGCGGCGTCTTTCGTTCCGGCGCTGCCGTCGATGCAAAAAGCTGTAAGAGACATCACAAAACCGACGGTACAGAATCCGCACTGCGTTCCTCCGTTTTCAACTATCGCCGACTGCACCGGTGTCAGGCCAACGCCCTTCGGATTGATGCCCTCCACAGTGACTATGTGTTTGCCTGAAGCATTTGCGAGCGGCATAAGGCACGAGGTCATGGTGCGGTACCGGACCTCTTTTCCGACGAGCTCTCCCGTGATCACCGTGCAGGCTCCGCAATCACCCTCGCGACAACCGATCTTGGTGCCCTTCAGGTTCTTCCGGTACCGGACAAAGTCAAGCACGGTCGTCCCCGCCGGGAGATCGGTTTCGATCGATTCATTATTCAGCAGAAATCGGATCATCAGAACTTTCTTATGAGAACAACGCCGGATACGATCAATGCAACACCGGCAAGCCTGTAGAGGCTTATCTCCTTGACCGGTACCCCCAGGAACCCATAGTGGTCGAGCACAAGCGTGATCACCATCTGACCGGCGACAATAAGGCTGAACGTCAACGCGACTCCCAGACGCGGAACCAGAATCACAGCCGACGCGACAAAAAAAGCACCGAGGACGCCTCCGGTCCATGAAATCAAAGTGGCCTGTCTCAAGGAAGCCAGATTTCCGAGCGGTATTCCCGCCATCAGGATGTAGACAAACAGCGCGATCGTTCCGATAACAAACGAAACAAAAGCTGCCAGGACAGGATTATCGACAAATGTCGACAGCCGATTATTTATCGCCGCCTGGGTCGGCATCATCATTCCCGCCAGCAAGGCGAGGACGATAAAAAAATATGTACCAAACGCAACTTTCATCAATCAATACGCGATCTTATCTTCTTTTTCGATCCAAAGCTGAAATACCTCGGTGGCTTCACTGCTCATGATCATCTTCGTTTTGATAGTTCTTGAGTCTATGCTCTTGCCGATTTCGTCGTAGATGAACTGGTCGTCGAAACCCGCGCGGGCAGCATCTTCCCTCCGCCCTGCAAAAACCAACATCGAAGGGCGCGCCCAATAAATCGCGCCAAGGCACATCGGACAGGGTTCGCAGGAACTGTAAACAACGCATTCTTCGAGCTGAAAAGACCCGAGTGCTTTGCAGGCGGCCCTGATCGCAATTATTTCTGCATGCGCGGTCGGATCGTTAGTCGAGGTCACCCGATTCCAGCCTTCGCCCAATACCTCCCCGTTTTTTACGACCAGGGCACCGAATGGACCGCCGTGATTTGACTCGACGCCATTTCTGGCGAGTTCGATTGCTCGGCGCATGAATTTTTCGTGATTATCGGTCATAAGGGGTTAATGACTGCTTTGGAAGGTCCGCTTTTGACCTTTCGCGGCGAGTGATTCCAAAATTCCAGCACCCTCCGCTCGCCCGCAGCTCACCGCTCTTTATTCCTTTTGAAGAGGTGTTTTCCGCGTTCGTTGTAGTCATACTTTTCGACGATCTCCTTTCGCGCTGTATTGAGGGCGATTTCCCAAGTGATGTCCATTTCAATATTCGTCGTAAATGTGGCCATCCGGGATTCACGCATCATCTGGATACAGCCGTAGAAGAGTCTGAAATACTAACAAAATCATAGGTACACCTTCTCTGAAAGCCAAAAGCCGGAAAAAGTCGGAAGCATAAGAATATCAGAACTTAAAACAAATAACCTCGATTCCATTACCGCCGAAAAACACTCAACAAAGAGCCCGCCAGGCATTTTTTCAGGAGGTGATTACTGAAAACCCTGGCCGACGGGATCTAACGGCCCGCAAAAATTACCAGAAAATCAAATTGTTCAGGCCGGAAAGTCTAGTCGAGAGGCCTATCCATCAGCAACTCGTTCAACCTCGGAATTCATCTTCCCGGTCAGCATAAAAAACATCATCTTGTAGTCCGAGGCAAACGACCAAAGAGGATACGTAAAGGAGGCCGGCCTGTTCTTTTCGACAAAGAAATGCGAGGCCCAGGAGAATCCATACCCAACTACAAAACAGAGAGGAATAAGGAAATAGGAGCCGCTCCAGAGAAACCATGCCAGCATCACAAGACCAAGCGCCGTGCCGAAGAAATGCAGGTACCGTGTCAGGGGCTTTGAGTGTTCGGTTACATAGAAATCCCAAAACTCGGAATAGTTGTCGATGCTGTTGTTTTCCATACCAATAAACCTCCTTTGTCAGGACACTAAAACTGTCTCAAGCGCTTTGCCTGCCTGAAAACAAATCGCCGAACACATCCGGCGATGCGATCCGCTTCCGAGCCAGCGCCATGTTCTCAACGACGTGTTCCCGCGAACTCATACCGACCAACGCTGTCGTAACCCCCGGCGTCGACCTGACAAATTGAAGGCTGGTCATTGCATCGGTCGTCAATGCTCCCAGTGCCTGCCTGATATTGAGCGGTACATTCATAGCCAATTGACCCTGCAAAAGCGGCGCGCTGATCATTACCGAGATCCCAAGGTCTTCAGCGGCTTGGATCGTCGGCAACGCCTTTCCCTTAACCGCTTGATTCGGTACGAGAAACGCCTCGGGCATCGCGAGGTTGTATGGCAACTGGACAAACTTGAAACCGTTGGCCTCCCCGCCAACCTGGCGGGCAATGTTCGCGAAACGTTCGAGTGAATGGTACACGGATTCATCAGGCGCGATTCTAAAACCGTTCCATGTGGCAACTCCGTAGAAGTTAATCTTCGCCTCGCTTCTCGCTGTTTCAAGCGCCTCAAAGGCCTTCGCAATACGCGCTTCGAAAGTATATCTATCCACTTCCGCGAGCTGCGACTCCGGGTTGTGTATATAAAATAGATCGAGGCCGTCTATTTTCATGTTCCGCAACGACTGTTCTATCTGGGAAGTCAGATAACCGGGGGTCATGCAATGACTGCCGCCGACCAGGTCTTCAAACTTCGCTACTCCCGTTTTAACAAAGTTTTCTTCAAAGTAGTTGGCGACATCCGACGGCGGTTCGCTGTCAAAGGGCAGATAACCCCCCTTTGAACAGACAAAGATCGAATCACGTGTCAGCTCAGCTTTGGTTTCCCTCAGCGCTTCGCCAATGCAACGTTCGCTGCGTTGAAAGCGATAGTTCGGGGCCGTATCAATCACATTTCCGCCCAACCGCAAGTATTCGACGATGGCTTCCGTATATTTTTTGTCGGTGTCTGAGTCCCAGTTTCCGAGATATGTCCCGATACCGATTGACGAAAGGCTCAGGGAATTCGATTGACGGAAGTTGTCTGGAGACAACTTCTCCCGGTTGCCGGTGACTGCGGCAAACCGATCGCGAAAGGCGGCCGTTGCCTTGGAAGTAGCAAACCTGATTTCCATGGTGATAATACTAAACCCTCGGGCTTTTAAAACGAAGCGGTTTGGGTGCGGGTCGTAACAGTATCCGAATTGGCCGGCCGGCCTGCATCCGGTTATCCGCCCGATTAAAAGGTTGACATAAAAATGCGGCGGTCTTACCCTAAGGCTGACATGGATAGACTTAGCTTACGGGCGGTTGAGGAAATGGCGTCGGGCGAGGGCTTTAAGATGACCCCGCAAAGGCGCGTTATCGTCAACTATCTCGAGAAAGCGACCAATCACCCGACGGCCGACGACGTTTTTTATGCCGTCAACAAAAAATTTCCGATGACCTCGCGGGCGACAGTATACAATACCCTGAACTGGCTAAAGACAGTTGGTATGCTGCGGGAGCGTTTCGAAGGCGAGAAGATGCGCTACGATCCCAATTGTGAGCGGCATCATCATTTTATATGTCATGCATGCGGATTGGTGGAGGATATCAACTCGGAATTGATCGAAGAGCTTGATGCATTCAAGCTGCCCGGTAAACACAAGGTTGAATCTTACGAGGTAACGGTGCGAGGCGTTTGCAGAAATTGCCGAAAGTGACTACAAGACTTTTGTCTCGATTATCGCCACGATCCGTTCCAGCCCGGTCTTGTCCTTCTCGGAAAAGTCATTCAATTGGCGGCTGTCGACGTCCAGTACGCCGAAGACCTCTCCGTCTTTTCTCCTGATAGGCAAAACTATCTCTGACCGCGATTCCGAACTGCAGGCGATGTGACCCGGAAAATCATCGACGTTCGGCACGATCACGGTCTCTTTTGTTGTATAGCTATAACCGCAAACTCCCTCATCGAATCCGATGCGCGTACATGCCACGGTCCCCTGAAACGGCCCCAGCACCAACATATCTTCTTTGCGAACGTAAAACCCGACCCAGTAAAATCCAAGCGTTTCCTTCACAACAGCAGCGATATTCGCCAGGTTGGCGATGATATCGCTTTCACCCTCGACCAAAGCCGCGATCTGAGGCGCAATTTCCTTATAAATAAGACTCCGTTCGGCGTTCTCTGTAAATGCCACTGATTCAGCCATTTTTTGAGTCTAAGATTCGCGGGTCTAAAACTCAACGGCGGCGGCCGCATTTTTATGGGCCGCGCGAAAGTGATAGATTCACTGAATGTTCGAAAACGAAATGCGAACCGCCGAGGCACTGGCGCGAAAGGCGGGAGCAACAATTCTCAGGTACTTTGATGAGGGATTCGAGGTTATTGAAAAACCGCTGAATTCCCATTACTCCGAACCGGTTACAATTGCCGATACGACATCAAGCCGGATTATCGTCGAAGGAATAGCTGCAGAGTTTCCATCCGATGCCGTGCTGTCCGAAGAGGAAGATGACGATACCGAACGGCGGCTCGCCTCCAGCCGTGTATGGATAATCGACCCGCTTGACGGAACCAAGGGATTTACCGAGAAAAAAGGAGATTTTGCCGTTCAGATCGCACTGGCCGTGGATGGCGAACCGGTCCTTGGAGTTGTCTTTCAGCCGATCGGTGACCTGCTTTACAGCGCGGTCAAGGACGAAGGATGCTACCTCCAAACGGGCGGTGCGGAAGCCGCGCCTCTTCGTGTTTCCAAAAAAACCGATTTTCAATCCATGACAATGGCGGTCAGCCGTTCCCACAGGAGCAGTAAGATGCAGCGTATTTTTGAGCATTTTGGTTTCCGCGACGAGTTTGCTCACGGATCCGTCGGCCTCAAGGTCGGATTTCTCGCTCAGCAAACAGCCGACATCTACATCCACATGTCGCCGCATACAAAATTCTGGGACACCGCTGCACCGCAGGTAATACTTTCCGAGGCGGGAGGCCGTTTAACCGATATATTCGGAGACCCGATCGACTATACGAGGGCCGACGTCAGGAATCACAACGGCATCTTTGCTTCCAACGGCATTGTTCACGACGTGGCCGTAGCCCATCTGCATACGCTACTGACCGAATTCGGAAGGCTAAAAGTAACCGCAGCAAACTAAAAAGGCCCCGTCCCTTTCAGAAACGGGGCATCCAAGAAAATTTAAAACTTAGCGGATCGAAGACCGGCCCTTTTGCGATAACATCGCCCGTCAAACCGGAGCGAGGGCCCGCATCAGGGCCTGACCTGACAATTAAAACTCCAGCCGTATCGAAAGCTGAACTTGTCGCGGGTCGCCTATACCCTGCCGCAAGAAGCCGTCGAAGTTGAACAGGCTCGGAGCGGTCACAGAATTCTGATTCCCCGCTCCAGAAAGAGAGTTAATAAGGTTATCCGAATTAAATGTGTTGAACATTTCAATTTGCGGGACAATGTTCACGGTCTCGGTCACCCTGATCGGACGCGACAATCGCCAGTCAAACGAGGAAAACTTGTTATCTTTCCGCAATGTGTTGCGATTGGTCGCAGTACGCATCGCCGGCGTGGCGGGTTGAGCCGACCGGGCCTGGAACCGGGGTGTAAACTCAAATTTCCAGGGCAGTTCGAAGAAAGCAAAAAGGTTGAACTTGTGGGTGATGTCTCGATCTGACAATGCGTAATCAAGGCTTAGATCATTGATATCAAACGAACGATCCGTAAACGGGTCGCGCTCATTCGAGTCGTCATCATAATCCTTTGAGTAAACATAGTTCCATTCGAGCTGGTACTTGTCGGAAAGGCGCTTCCTCATTCCAACCGTGAAACCTCGGTAGAGGCTCTGCCCGACAGAGCTTGTAACCATCGTTTCGTCGAGGTATGGAAAGAAGAATGCGTTACGGTTTACATTCAGAAACCGGGTCAGGAAGATCCCTTTCGCATAAGTAAAGTCAAAATAAAGCGCCCAATCAGGAGCAATCTCCTGCTCAAATGCCACGTTCGCCGAGTAAACACGAGGATTTCGATAGTCCCGGCTAAAGACCCGAACGCCGCTAAAACACGGGAACGGGGTCATTGGCAGACCTCCCGGACCATCGTCGCAGGATTGAGCGACCGGTGTCACTACACCGGGCCACGCCGGACGAACATTATTGAACGGACCCGCAGCAATGGTCTGCTGCTGAACTCCGTTAGTGGTAATCGAGCCGACCTGGGACAGCATGTTCTGCCGAGCATTGTATATTCCATAACTCCCACGCAAAACCGATTTCCCGTTGCTATTTATGTCCCACGCAAAACCGAGACGCGGTTGCCACATCGACTTGTCGCTCGGCAAAGTGCCGTCGGACGGGAACCTTGGATCGTTCAGGAATATTCCGTAGGCGGTATCTGACGGCGGAACTACCGGATCGGGAAAGATCTGCGCTTCCCATCGAAGTCCATAACTAAATAGAAAATTCGGCCGAATCTGCCATTTATCTTGCGCAAAGAGGGCAAAATCCTCATTCGTTATGTTGGATGCACCAGCGGCGTCGGTCGCCGGGCCGTTCGGCCCTGCACCCTGCAGGTACAGCAAGAGCGAAGTCGACGACGTTTCCATTCCCGGACATGTTTGATTAAATGGAGCGCCGACGGTTATCCACGTGCCACCGCTGCATAGCTCGGCAGTCGGTCCAAATCCATTTGCGGCGGGAGCCGATGCATACCTCAAAAACCCGTTGACGCTGTCAAAAATATAACGTCCCTGGAAAAACCCTCTAAACACTTGGTCGTTAAGGCTGTGAATCCATTCCCCACCGAACTTTACGGTGTGATCGCCTTTTACGACCGACAGGTGGTCGCGGATCTGTGTCCGCCAAAACAACTCGTCGATGTCAGGACCCAGGAAGAACGGGTTGCCAAAACGGAACGTCGTGGCGAATCCCATCGCAGTGTCTGCGGAGAGTAACCCATTGGCCGAGCGCGGCCTGTTTTCCCTGGAATAGGTGAAATGAGCCTCATTCAGCATCGTCGGCGACAACGTGGTGTAGAGATTGAAGTTAAAGACGTTTATCTTTGAAGGCCCCTCGGTTCCGTTTGCCGAAGTGCCGTAGGTCGGAACATCGAAGGTCTGGTTTTCATTCTTCGAGTAATCGAAGTTGTAAGACACGCCGAGTTTATTGTCCTTGTTCAGATCGGCATCCAATTTTCCGAGCAGCGCAACGTTCCTTATGCTGCGGTCAATTGGCAATCCCTCGTTGACTCCCTGGCTTGCCTGGATAAAGTTTATCAAGGCCAGACGCTGGCAATCGGGACTAGCGACGATCGCGGCTTCGTCGGTTTGAATTGTTGGTGCCTGGACAGCACACTGAGTACCGATCGGCTCGCTTAAATTGGGCCGCGTCAGATTCTCCCGAATCCCCTCGACCGCAAAGAAGTAAAACGCTTTGTCACGTTTGATGGGGCCGCCGATCGTTCCGCCGAACTGCTGGCGCAGAAAATCCTGCAGCGGCTTGCCGTCGGATGTGTTCGACGCCAGACCCTCGCTTCGGTAGTTATAAAACAGACTTCCGTGGACCTCGTTGGTCCCGGATTTTGTGATGACGTTGATGATTCCGCCCGCGGTACGCCCGTATTCAGCGGATGCACCCGTTGCAATCACCTGAAATTCTTTAACAGCGTCGAGCGAAATATCGATCGCCGCACGCTGTCCGCCGGCCTGTTCGCCAAAAAACCCGTTGTTGTAGTCCCCGCCATCGAGGCTGACATTGTTAAAAATCCCCCGCTGACCGGCAAAGTTGATCTCATCTCCGTCGGGCCCCTGGGTGATGCTTACTCCGGGAGTCAAAGTGAGAAGGTCTTCAAACTTTCTGCCCAGAATCGGAGTATTACTGATAGTTGTTTCGTTTAGCGTCGAGCTCGATTCCGTCTTAACGGTGTCTACCGTCGGCGTAGTCGAAACCGTCACTTCTCCACTAACACCCGAGACAGTCAGCTTTAGATTCAAAGAAATAGAACGGCCTACGGTGAGCTCCACATTTTGTTGTATTAACTTTGCGAACCCCTCTTTGGTAACAGTAATTTCATAGCGTCCCGGGGGCATTGACAAAAAAGTAAATCGCCCGCCGCCATCAGTTGAGAAACTCCTTGTGAAATTGGTTCCTACATTTCTCGCCACGACCGTAGCACCCGGTATCACGGCATCCTGCTCATCCGAGATGGTGCCCTGGATTGAACCCGAAGTTATATCTTGAGCAAACGCGGTCACCGAGCATAGTGTCAAAAGAATCAAGAAATAGCCTACCCTAAACCGCCACGATTTTTGCTGATCATGTTTCCTGTTGGACATTAGGATTCTCCTCCGATTAGTTTTTAAAAAAGGTGAATGTAGAATCTGCGCGAATCACACATCCGTTTTGAAGTTTCGGGCTAAACTTGAATGAAAGTTAGCTCGGACATATTTTGAATCTGGGGAATTATAGTCCCGATTTTGCTCTTTTGCCTAATCGTTTCGAGTCGGCATAAATAAATCGCACAAAGTTAAAGCAGATAATGGGGTCAGAGTTAGTCAAGAAATGTATTGCAAACTTCGATCTTCTGCAGCGGATCGTGGGCGGTCTTCAACCGAGATGCGCAAGCATATACCCTCACAAAAACAAAGTTGCCATGAAACCGCACGAAACCGGCTTGATTTTCATCACAAACATTGTTCGGTTGCTTCAGCAAAACGGATGAATGCGTCCGGATATCAGAAAGACGCCGGATTCGAAGCGTGACTTTATGTTTCTCACCTTGAAACGGCTTGGCGGACAACCCAGAAAAAGACCGGATCCGGAAGAATTCTCCGGAGAGCCAGGATCATTCGTGAATTTGCCGAATATCTCATTTTCCAACTGCCGTCCGAAACCGCGTTATAGATGACTTCCGCGACCAACCCGCCGTCGGGAGCCTTTGCGCCCGCCTTTTGCATATTGGGCAGGATCCGGGCCACATACTGCGCGTAGCTACCGGCCTTGTCTGCCGTTACACGATCCATTGAACGCTCGTAAAAGTCGGTTTTTATCGGCCCCGGTTCGATTATTTTTATCTTAATGTTGAATTGCCGAAGCTCGTGTTGGAGAGACTCGCTAAACCCCTCGACGGCCCATTTTGTGGCATGGTAAAGACTGTAGAGCGGAAAGGTAATCCGGCCGCCCATCGAAGCGACGTTTACGATGGTGCCTCTTTTATTTTCGCGAAAATAGGGCAGAATTTCGCGGCACACGTTCATCAGCCCGAACACGTTTGTCGCAAACTGTTTTTCGATCTGTTTTCTTGTCAGAGATTCAAACGGACCGACGACGGCATACCCGGCATTGTTTACGACAACATCGATACGGCCGAATTTTTCCAGTGTCGCGGCAATCGCCAATTTTATCGAGTCCGTTTCGGTAACATCGAGACGAAGACATTCAACATCGACTATTCTTTGCAGATCTTCCGAGTTATCCGGCGAACGCATAGTCGCAGCGACTTTCCAACCCTTTGACTGGAAGAGCTTTACAGTCTCATTTCCAATTCCGGTGGAGGCACCTGTGATCAGTATTACTTTATCCATGAGCTAGCTTCCCGCTGTCAGATTTTCATTTTCGTCGAGTTTCGCGGCGACAAAATCCGCGATTTTCGCCGGCGGCTCATCCGTCAGCGCCATTCGCTTCGAACCGATCACCGCCTCCGTAATGTTGTCCAGATTTTTTCTGAATCGCTTGTCCTGTGCGACCGAACGCTCGATCACTTTTCGTTCGAGGTCTTCACGCGACTCGCCCGGCTGCTCGACCGGTCCGTACTCGATCGGGATGCTGTGGTTCTTAATGCGGACGTGCAGTGCGTCCGCAAGCGCACGTGCCTCTTTGCGGATCTTGTCAAGTTCGAGATTCGAATTCGGAAAACCCAATTGCCCGCGGAGTGTGACTTCGATGATTCGCTTCGGTCCGGTTTCTGCGGTTTGGTTCTCCAATTCTGAGACTCTTGCAAGCACGTGCCCGGTTATCTCGGCAGGTTCGGAAAACGGAGTCACGTCAATTGAAATTCGTGTGAACGGCCGTTGTACGTAGTCCCTGACGTGCCTGGCGTCTACAGACAAATCATCGCCGACCCTGACGAGCCAGGCGCCGCGGATCTCCTCATATTCGCTGATACTGGTAATCTCAAGCGATCCCGGATTAAATGCCCAGTTGTCGATCGCGTAGCATTTGTGAGTATGCCCAAGACCTACGTAATTCGTAACGTCCTTTAATTTCTTCAGGTTTTCGACGGTCAATGCCGGTATCGGATGGGTCTGGTGTCCTTCAACATCGGTATGGAGCATCAAAATGTGGAACGCGCCGTTTCTTTGATTTGCCGCGATCGCTTCAGTCAGTGCCGGTATCGCCTTGTTTGCCGATGCGCCGTACCAATCGGAGCCAAAGATCCGCGCGTTGCCGATGTCGATATACCCGCCCTCTTTAATGTCATCGTCCCATGGGAGATAGGTCATCGTGCCCTCCGTTTTGTCAGGCTCAAGCAAATAAAGCAGGTTCCACTGCGCCAGAGATCTGAGCCAGGAATAGTCGCTGTCGCTGTGTTTCTGATCGTGATTGCCTTCAATCGAGACGACCGGAATGCATTTATCCCGTAACAAGCTCAAACCGGCAACCGCATAGTTCATAGTCTCGGGCGGAATAGAGCGCTTGTGAAAGAAGTCGCCGCACATCAGTACAAAATCCACTTCTTCATCGATCGCGTACTTTTGCAGGACATCGATCCAGGCGTCAAAGAAGTCGCGCTGACTTTCATCAAGGTGGTACCTGGTGCAACCCAGATGGACATCCGAGATATGGAGAAATTTCATACCCAGAATTCTATCATCCGGGCGCGAGGATCGCTTAGGCTGCTATCAAAGGCCCGAAGACGAAGTTAGCTTGACTCTTGGATACGCCCAAAATACTCTTTACGGAAGATGTCAGAAGAATCCGACAAGATCCTCGGGATAGACCGGTTGCCGATCTTTCCCTTGCCACTGGTGCTTTTGCCACACGAGATTTTACCGCTCCATATTTTCGAGCCGAAGTACCGCGATCTGCTCTCCGACGTTTCCGTAAGCAAGAATTTGTTTGGCGTATCGCTTTTCGAACCGGAAAGTGAATTCGACGACCGTCCGAAGGTTGGAAGCTGCGGCTGTGTTGCCGAATTACGCGAAAAGGAAACACTCGATGACGGGCGTTCGAACATCCTGACAGTCGGGATTATCAGATACAGGGTGACGGAATTTGTTGAAACGGATGCCGACTATTTGACAGCGAAATTGGATTTCTTCGAGGATCAAGCGGAAGACCCCTCGCAAACGGAGAAGCTCGCCGACGAGGTTTTTGAACTGTTCAAGCGCGTCGCCAAGGCTGCACACAAGATGAGCGGACGCCGTGGCGACTTCCCCGAGATACCAAAGGCTCCGGCCGAACAGCTTTCGTTTTTGGTTTCAGCCTCTTTTAACCTGCCTACCGCCGACAAATACGAATTGCTCGAAATGGTTTCGACTATCAAGCGGCTCGAACGGGTGCGCTCGATACTTCTCGACTCGGTCAAACGCGTCGAGGAATCCGCGATGATCGACCAGATCTCAAGGACCAACGGTCATGCCAATAAAAAAATCGATCTCGGATCTTAACGACCCGGGACCGATTTCAAAGAGCTAAAAAGCCCTTCTTCCAAAATAATCGAACTTTATTTGTTTCCGCTCTCGGGATCCTCGTCGAGGGCGGATTTAAAGAAATAGATCACTTTTTGTTCGTATGAGTCCGCCTGGTCAAGTGTCGCGCTGGTGAGTTTGATGCCCGACGGTGTCATATCGGTAAATGTGGTTACGTGGGAGGATCCCGGGAAACAACCGCTGATCTGTGATGTAGAACTGCGAAGCGTCGGCGAATCCATGCCCGCCAGCAACAGTACCTCTTTTTCGTTTACGGTTTTCGCGATATCGCATACCGAGGCTCTTTCGTAACATCCGGTTGCAAAATAAATATATGAACCGCCCTTGGCCAGTTCAGCCGTCAGGAAACTCGCAAAAGGATACTTTTCGTCAACGGCGGCCGCCAATATGTCGTTCGAAAACAAGGGCACGGAATCCAGCGCGAGCGCCTTTACATCGGAAAGTCTCGAGGCGGCCGAAAGGCCGACCAACCCTCCCATTTCGACGCCGTAGATTCCGATCGCGTTCCCAATACGAGGCTTGCCGTCCGAAGTTTTTACACCCTTTAAGAAATCAATGGCCGCGAGTACGTCCTCTATTTCGCAACCGCCAAATGAAGTTTTTTCTATAAGCGGCTGTGGTCCGTGCCCCCTTTGGTCGGGCATCAATACGGTATAGTCGGTGGCTTCATTCAGTTTGACGCCTAAATTGAGAACGTGCGATCGATCGGCCCCGTATTTGTGAAGCAGTATCACCGCCGGCGATTTCTCGTTTCCTTTTAGCAGCCACCCTCTGGCCGGTGAACCGTCCCGGTTCTGCCAGGTTTCGTCTGTTACCTGGGCTCCTCTTGAACTTAGCCTCCCGTATTTTTCGGGCGTCAAGAGATAGTTTGTTCGCGGCGGTTCAGCGGCTGAATGAACGAACCAGACGGATGCAACGATCCCGGCCAATGCGATCAAAACGAATACTGGCAGAAATAATCCGAAGAAACTCTTGAAAAGTCGTGTAGTTTTAGCCATATGAACTGATTAATAAGCAGAACTGCTTCGAAAGAGACAGGCTCGAACGGCGTTACAACCTTGGCCTAAATTCCGGAGTCAAATAGTGAAAGCCCCAGAACAAGGAACTTTCGGCATGTTATGTAAAATGTTAACATAAACGCCGGAGTAAAAGGAAGCGATTTTGATCATATGAGATTATCTATTTTGAACATTGTTTTTCTCTTGCTTGCATTGTTTGTGCCTATTTCCGGCCAATCCGACGCGGCGAAATCATCCGTTTATCAGGTTTCCGGTAATTCGAAAACCCGGTTCTTTCCGTTGGAAAGTGTAAAGGCCGGATTGACCGGTACCGCACGGACCGTTTTCAGCGGTTCCAAATCGGAATCGTTTGATGTAAAGATCCTTGGCGTTTTACCCAACGGTATCGGTCCTCGTCAAGATCTAATAGTCGGGACGATTTCAGGCGGCGGCGCCGACCGCACGAAGGTCTTTGCCGGGATGAGCGGCTCTCCCGTGTATATCGACGGCAAACTCGTCGGCGCCATATCCTATGCGTTTCCTTTTTCGACTGAAGCGATCTGCGGCATCACTCCGATCGGCCAGATGATCTCGATCTTCGAACGGACCGGAATTGAGAATCCGGAAAGCAGGAGTCCGCGCACCTACTCATTTTCGGAATTGGCTTCGAACCATTGGAGTCCGAAATATTCCGGTATGACCGTTAATGAAGGAATCGTGGCGGCGTCAGGACCCACCGGTTCCGAGTTAAACGCACTCTATGGCCAGAGTTTCAAACCCATAGCGACTCCCCTGAGTTTTAGCGGTTTTTCAAGGAAGACGCTCGACCGGTTTTCACCCGAATTGATCAAAATGGGACTGCTTCCGGTGACCGGTGTGGCGAGCGGTTCAAAGCTTTCAGAATTAAAAAAGGCGGATGACGATACGCTCATCGGCGGCGATTCCGTCGCCGTCGAGCTCGCTCGTGGAGACATGTCGATCGCGGCCAACGGAACAGTTACTCTGCGTGACGGCGACCGGGTTTATGCGTTCGGACACCCGTTTCTCAGTCTCGGGGTCTCATCGCTTCCGA